>JBFIGS010000033.1:0-15779 GCA_041602195.1 Sediminicola sp.
AAAATTAGGTATGAGGTACAAGTAGGAGAACACTTATTTGAAGTGGACGAGTTTTTTGGGGATAATGAAGGGCTCGTGGTGGCTGAGATTGAATTGACAGATGAGGATGAAAACTATGAAAGACCTGCTTGGTTAGGGGAAGAGGTCACTGGGCAGCCCCAATATTACAACGCACAATTGAGTAAAAATCCGTATAGAAAATGGCAGCACTAAAACTAAGGGGAATTTTGGTCTTATTGGTGTTTGTAGTTTCCTGTAAAGATCAGAAGGAACCTTGATTATATAGATGAGAAAACCAAGGATACGGTATAGATGCAGCTATACTTTATTGCTTTTTTAAAGACAGGACCCAACAGGGGACAAAGTGAAAAGGTAGCAGACAGTTTGCAAAAATTACATTTGGAACACTTAGGAAGAATGTATGAATTGGGATATGCAGATATCTCAGGACCCTTTGGGGATGAGGGAGAAATACGGGGAATTACGATATATAAAGTACCAACGCTTCAAATAGCGGACAGTCTTGTCCATTTGGACCCGATGGTCGCTGTGGGCAGATTGGCAATAGAATTACACCCGTGGTGGGCAGCAAAAGGATTCTCCCTTAGGTAATTATTTTGCCAAGACCCCCTCTTTATCAATAATTGGAATGTTGATAAGGTTTTGTTCGTTCACCGAATTTTTATCAAAGTTGTATCGCCGTTCATATAATTTATCATCGGCAAAAAATGTGACAAAAAATTCATTGTCCAACGCCAATACATCTTCTTGGACCATTTCTATTTTTTCATAGGATTTGGCACCAACTAGGCCAATTCCATGTCTCATGGTTGAGGTTTTCTTGTCTTTATCATGTCCCTTGGAAACGATAAGTACCATGTCTATTGGGGTATTTCTATTGTTTATGATATAGGCGTTCCAGTCCTTTGAGAGGAATTCCTTGTTCCATTCATGAACAATTGCTACAAAAACTTCTTTGGCAATAGGGATTTCAATATCTTTTTTCATCGATTGGCGTAGCGAATTAGTGCGAATAAGGATTAAAAAAAATAGTTACTTATTTCTCAGGGTTAGAAGGTGCTTTTAAATTGCTCCAAGAAGCGAATATCATTCTCGCTGAGCAAACGGATGTCTGAAATTTGGTGCAATAAAAGTGCAATCCTATCAATACCCATCCCAAAAGCGAATCCGGAATACTCGTTAGGATCAATTCCACAGTTTTTTAAAACATTGGGATCTACCATGCCACATCCCATAATTTCTAGCCATCCTGTTCCTTTGGTCATCTTATAATCGGTCTCTGTTTCCAATCCCCAATAAACATCTACCTCTGCACTGGGTTCTGTAAAAGGGAAATAAGAGGGTCTCAAGCGTATCTTTGACTTTCCAAATAGTTCTGTGGTAAAGAATTGAAGCGTTTGTTTTAAGTCTGCAAAGGAGACATTTTTGTCTATATAGAGTCCTTCAACTTGGTGAAAAAAACAATGGGAACGGGCAGAAATAGCTTCGTTCCTATAGACTCTACCAGGTGAAATTGTCCTAATTGGCGGTTTGTTGTTTTCCATATATCTAACCTGTACCGAAGAGGTATGGGTGCGTAATAAGATATCAGGATTGGTCTGAACGAAGAACGTGTCCTGCATGTCCCTCGCCGGGTGGTATTCAGGGAGATTCAGGGCAGTAAAGTTGTGCCAGTCATCCTCAATTTCAGGTCCCTCGGAAACGTTGAATCCAATTCTCGAAAAGATATCGATGATTTGATTTTTGACAATGGAGATTGGATGTCTAGCCCCAAGCTCTATTGGTTCACCAGGTCTTGTAAGGTCTCCGTAAATACCCGTTTCCAAAACGCTGTTTTCCAAGAGTTCTTTTAGGGAATTAACCTTGTCGGTAGCGGCGTTTTTAAGTTGGTTCACAACCTGTCCAAATTCTTTTTTCTGGTCGTTGGGTACATTTTTGAACTCTGCAAAGAAATGGTTCAAAATGCCCTTTTTGCCTAAATATTGGATACGGAAAGCTTCTATTGCTTCTAGGTTGTCGGAAGAAAATTGTTCCACTTCCGAAATATGTTGCTTCAGTTGATCTATCATGTTTTCTCTAATGGCTTATGGAGATTAATGGTCTCGCATTACCGGTTGCAATGTGTTCGCTTCATTTTTTTTGTCAATGGTTAAACCGAATACAGGGCAACAAGTGATTGTAATTTTGATTCTAAAATATTCCCTGTGCGTGCTTTGCGCTTAGGCTGGCAAATTTAAAACTTTTATTACAGTACCTATAGCATAATCGAGCAAGTTTGTTCAAATAATATTGTGATTGTTATTTTTAATATACTTTATGCAGGAATCAAATGATTTGAAGATGTGCTCATTAGGAATTAAATCTGGGATAATATCAATGCGTTCCATCATATACCTTGGTTGTTTTAGAACGTTGACCAAGAGAACATCTATATTTTCTTTTTTTAGATCTACCAGCACATCTTCCATGGCGTAAAGACCGGATTGGTCCATATATTGCATTCTTCCCATCCTGATGATTACCGTAGAGGCCGAATTTGGTATTTGTTTGGCCAATTGCTGAAAATCGCTGGTGGATCCAAAGAACAATGGTCCTTTAATATGTTTGATGAATACTTTTTCCAATAATTCCTTTGGAAAATTATCTTCATCGGTCCACGCTTTTTCCTTTAACAATGTTTTTACATTAGAACTTTCCGCCGTGAGATCCCCCATCTTTTTCATGAACATCAGGGAGGCAATGATCAAACCAATGCCCACAGCGTATACCAAGTTCCATAGGGTGGACAATACAAGAACGATTAGCATTACCATAACCTCCGAGCTCAATTTCAAGGGGCCTACTTTTAGATCCTTTGGTAGGCTGGGAATGGCCTTGAGACCTTTGTAATCCATAACGCCAATACCTACTGTTATTAATATCCCTGCCAATACGGCTGCCGGTATTTGGGAGGCTATGGGGCCCATGGCTAGGAGAATGACCAGAAGCAGTAGGGCTGCGAACATTCCGGATAGCTTAGTTTTACCTCCGGAAGTTATGTTGACCACCGTCCTTATGGTGGCGCCGGCCCCAGGTATTCCGCCGAACACAGCTGCGATACTATTGCCGATTCCTTGGCCCACCAGCTCTCTATTAGGTTCGTGCTTGGTCTTGGTCATATTGTCGGCAACCACGGAAGTTAAAAGGGAATCTATAGCTCCAAGCAGTGCAAGGGTAAAAGCAGTGAAAAGATATGGCGTGATGGACTCCAAATTAAAATTGGTAAATATCCCGAGGTTGGGGATGGGCAGTCCACTAGGGATCTTTTCTATAGGGCGATAATCGATTCCCGAACCATATGCGATACCAGATACTATCAATAAGGCAACCAGTGTACTAGGGATTGCGGTGGTGATGCGTTTAAAACCATAGATTATTAGTATGGTGGATAAGGTCAATATGAGCTCTAGCCAATTGATATTGCGCAAGGCATTTGGCAATACCCTTAACGTGCCCATTACCCCAGAAGCCTCTTTGGCTGCCAATGTTTTTGAATCTTCCATAATGTCTTGGTCAGAAATTTTTTCGGCACGTTTAATGGTTTCTTTAAAGTCTTCCAAAACTAAAATACCTTCTTCTGCCTCTTCTTTTAGGATATTCTCTAAAATAAGTTCTTCCGCTTGCGGCTTGAAATTATTGACAAATTCCATATCATCTCTAGGGTAATAACCCAAGGAGGGCAATATTTGTGTAATTAGGATTATAACCCCTATTGCAGTCATAAACCCCGAAACTACAGGGTAAGGAATGTATTTGATATATTCCCCCAGTCCTAAAATCCCCAAACCAATTTGTATGATACCTGCCAAAAGGAAAACGGTCAAAATTGCAGGTAGGGCCTTCTCCAAGTTTCCGTCATTGTGGGCCACAATGCTGGCAACAATAATCATGCTCACTGCGGTCATCGGGGCCGTTGGTCCAGAAATTTGAGTGTTTGTTCCTCCAAAAAGTGCAGCGAAAAAGCCAATAAATATTGCTCCGTACAAGCCAGCACTGGGGCCCATACCCGAGCTTACCCCAAAAGCAAGTGCTAGTGGAAGGGCAACAATTCCTGCTGTAATGCCCCCAAAAAGATCACCCTTTAAATTGTAAAACAGGTTTTTCATACCTTGGTTGTTAGAAACAAATTTGTTACATAAGGTAAGATTAATAAAGTTAAATAATTATATAAAACACTAAATAGTAACGACTTGGTTATTTCGATGGTCCTTATAGTAGGGGAATTATTGCTCGGACAGGGAATATAAAAATAAATAAAATTATCGAATCGAAATGAAAAAGGACCACACATCGTGTGGTCCTTTTCATTTAATATAAGGAACTTATTTTAGAAATTGAGTTGGTAAACCGTTTCCAACTGCGAGTCATTGGCTATGTTCACCTCTAAATCTTTTACAATACCAGTACTGAGACCATAGACCCACCCGTGAAGGTTCAAATTTTGACCTTTGTTCCATGCATTCTGCACAATAGAGGTTTTTGCGAGATCAAAAACCTGTTCTTTTACATTGAACTCAACAAATTGGTCAAAGCGTTTGGTTTCATCCTCAATCGAATCGAGTTCCTCTTTGTGAAGGCGGTATACATCCTTGATGTGCCTTACCCAGTTGTCAATAAGACCAATGGATTGATTACCCATGGCCGCCTTTACTCCTCCGCAGCCGTAATGACCACATACAATGACGTGTTGCACCTTTAAAACATTGACGGCGTAGTCCAGTACGCTCAGCATGTTCATGTCTGTGTGCAAAACCATATTGGCTATGTTCCTGTGCACAAATACCTCGCCTGGTTGTGCCCCTATTATTTCATTGGCGGGAACGCGGCTGTCTGCACACCCGATCCATAACAAAGGTGGGCTCTGACCTTCGGAAAGTTTTTGGAAGAACTCGGGATCCAAATCCAATTTTCTCTTTACCCATTCTTTGTTATTTTCAATAAGATTTTTATAAAATACGCTGCTCATAACTATATTTTTAATTGATTAAGATGGTGTAGTTGCTCCGAAATAGTCCTTGAAGCTATTCGGGTTATCTACTTTACCACGGTTAGAAATTAATTTTATATTGATCTGCTTACTTTTTGCTTTAAAGGCAAACTCATCCAGAATTTCGAGTATGTCATAATGTAAACGAACGGTTTTGCGAACATCCAGGACCAAGGTAGTGTTGTTTGGGAGGCTATTCAACTCCCTTAAAATTGCTCCTTTGTTCAAGAACGAAATCTCCTCGGCCAAGGTCATTTGAACCTGATGGTTATCCCCATCGCTCTCCAAGATATGTAGGAAATGCGAGTTCTTGTAGTTTTGAATGAGAATGGTTGTGATACCAACAGCAAGACCAAGACCTATACCGATTAACAAATCGGTAAAAACCACACCTATCACGGTAACGATAAAAGGTACAAACTGTGTCTTTCCCAAAGAATACATTTGCTTGAACAAGGCTGGTTTTGCCAACTTATATCCTACTATGATCAAAACGGCAGCCAAAACGCCCAACGGTATTTTGTTAAGTAAGGTAGGTATTAATACAACGGAAAGCAATAGAAAACCTCCATGGATTATGGTGGACAACTTAGTTTTTCCACCAGATTGTACATTTGCGGAACTTCTTACGATGACCTGGGTAATCGGTAGTCCTCCAATAAGACCTGAAACCATGTTTCCCGTTCCCTGAGCAAAAAGCTCTCTGTTGGTGGGGGTCGTTCTTTTTTCGGGATCCAATTTATCGGTCGCTTCTACAGATAGAAGGGTCTCCAAACTTGCCACAATGGCAATAGTTATACCAGCTATCCAAACATCTGGGTTAGAAGCTGCTGCAAAGTTTGGGAATGTAAATTGTCCCAAAAACATGGAAATATCATCGGGAATAGGAACGCGCACCAAATGATTGGCCGATATGGCATATGCCGAAGTGCTAGGCAGGCTCATTTGATAGACTATGCCAAATACCACTGCGGCCAAGGGTCCCGGGATAATTGAGAAAACGGAGTGTTTCTTTGCCAGAACTTTCTCCCATAGCAATAAGATCAACAGAGATACCGTGGCCACAATCAAAGCCCCCGGAGAGATGTAATCGAACATGCGGGCCAAAGCAGTAAAAGTGGTGCTTCCATCGGCCTGAAAGAAATCCAAGTCCCCTAGGTAATCAGAGTCATATCCAAAGGCGTGTGGTATTTGCTTCAAAAGGATTATAATTCCAATCCCCGCCAACATTCCTTTAATGACCGCTGAAGGAAAGTAATAGGCAACAATACCCGCTTTTAATACGCCTAACAATAGTTGTAGAGCGCCGCCAATGACCACGGCGACCAAAAAATTCTCATAACTTCCAAGGGTTGCAATTGCGGATAGGACAATTACGGCCAAACCTGCGGCCGGACCACTGACGCCCAAGGAAGAGCCGCTGATGCTACCAACAACAATTCCGCCAACAATCCCTGCTATTACTCCTGAGAATAAGGGGGCTCCACTGGCTAATGCAATACCCAAGCATAAGGGTAAAGCCACAAAAAATACTACGACACTAGCTGGTAGGTCTTGCTTCAAATATTTAAACATATAAATAATGGATTATTTCCCCAGGTTGAGAGGGGAAAGATTCGTAAATAAAAAATATAAATGGGTTGCTACGCCGTGTGTTCTGGTGGGGGAAGCACTATTTGTTTAATACAGTCGGATTGGCCCAATCGATAGTTATCAATATTGGCTCGTTCCCTTAAACTGGAGACAAAGAGGAAATCGGTTAGGTTTTTCGAAATAATTTTTTCCTCTTCATTATTTTTTTTCCCCTGCTTTTGTTCTTCCTCATTAATATTATTGGTCACAAGAGGTTTTCCATCATCAACAATGGTAATGATAGGTTGACCTATACAGGTAAAAAGCCATAGGGTCAACATCGTTATGCGAATAATGTATTGGGTCCTCATCATATCTAATTACAAATATAAAAGGATCAAATACATACTGTGTTAAAATTTTAAAAATCCTTTAACAATTTGATGTTAGTGGAAGGAAGCCAACCAGTTTTGCCGTCTGCCAATTTTATTTTGTTCCAATCGCTCAAGGTGTCCAAAACAAAGACTTTTGTCCCTTCGTGGATCCTAAATGTTTCTTGACTTCTATTGTTGGGCTCAGACTTAACAATTACCTCGTTTTCAAATACAATAGCTGGCTGCTCGGAGCGATAACTGGTATATTCCAGATACGCAATAAGAATTGAGATTAGGGAAATAACCAGAGATGCCATGCTGCTAATAAAAGCAACCCTTTTTTGGGAGGAATAGCTCAGGTAATAAAAGGCAATATATCCGAAAACAAAAAGCAACATGAAAATTATGGCTGTGATGGCCCATTGATCAAAAGATAAAAACCCGGTAATTTCACTAAAAACCTTACCAATTCCAGTTTCTGGCATCTGCTCAATGGCATCCAATGTCATGTTTCTTGCAAAGCTTAAGTTGTTCTTTACCTCATTGTCTGATGGATCCAATAAGAGCGATTTTTCATAATAATAAATACTAGGGCCAACCTTGTTTAATTTGTAATAGGAATTTCCTAAATTATAGTAAAGCGCTGCTGAATGTTCCCCATTGTCGAGAATTTTATTATAATTTTCAATGGCCTCATTGTACTTTCCTTCGTTATATGCCTTGGTCGCCTCGTCAAATAGCATATTGTTTTGGGCTCCTCCCCAAAAGGAAATCATTGTGACAATCAGAAAAATAATCTTTCTCATAGCTTATAACTGTTTATCCATTTGTGATATGACCTCACTGGCCTTGTTATAATCATCTTGCATCTGGACTTCAGAAAAAGGACTATAGCGTGCGAGTTCGCAATTCTTCAAGAGGGAAATAAAATCCTGAATTGAACCTTCCTCAATATCTTTTTTGGCCAAAAGGGCTTCGATCTTGTCTTTGCTGAATTCAGAGGTTTCGATTTTTAATTTTGCCTTGAGGTAATTGTGCAGTGCTTTTTCAAGAGCAATATAAAATGCATCCTTGTCGCCCAAGGTCTTTTTTGCAGCAGATAAATATTTCCTTGCCAACTTATTGGCTTTCTTAACTTTATTGCCGACTAGATCACTGGCAATTGCCTCTCTCTTTTTGCCAAATGCAATTGCTATGGGAATCAGAAGAATTGGTAATAGCAACCAAATATAGAAATAGGTTGAACCAAAGAAGGAATTGGCGGTCACGGATTTTAAGCCTGGCTTTGTTTTAATAAAATTAAATTGATCCCCGGTCACAACCACACTTTTTTGGTTGCTAAAAGTAGCAGGGTCGGAGGTGTTTGCTGGGCCGCTATTTGGGCCATCAATTACGTTCACCATGATTTCTGCCGAATTTAAACTTCTGTATTTCTCAGTTTCTGGGTCAAAATAACTAAAAGCAATACTGGGGATAGGATATTTTCCCTTGAAAGAAGGTACAATAGTATAATTGTTGCTCACCGACCCTTCCATACCTTCAGTAGTAGTACGGATCCCTTCATTGAATTCTGGCTCGTATACTTCAAGAGCACTTGGGAGGCTCAGTTCTGGCAATTGGAACAATTTTAAATTTCCCTTTCCACTCACTTCTACCTTGGCCTGAAGGGATTCTGAGGCGTTTAATTCGGTTTTTGTGGTGGTAACAGAAAAATTGAAATTTCCCACGGCCCCACTAAAATTATTCGGTTTTCCTTCCGTAGGAAGCTCTTTGACCATAATGTTTCTACGCCCTGCGGAAACCGTGATATTGGTAGAGGTGTATACTTTCCCGCCAAAGAAATCACGTTTATTGGTGGGAACATCAACAGTAACTTCTAAGGATAAGGGCTCTATTTCCAATTCCCCGGTTTTTTGAGGATATAGGACCACCCGTTTTAAAATGACGTATCTATATGATTTCCCCTCATAAACACCATTTTGAACGCTGTACTTGGTTACGGGCATCTCCTGACTCCAGAAATTGTTGTATTTCGGGTTATCCAACGCCCTAAAGTTTGATACGTTTATGGAAGGGCTAACAAAAAGCTTATAGACCACACTTATGGCCTCATTTAAATAGGGGCCTGTCTTGGAAACTTCGGCAACCAAATGCAAATTGTCATCTGCCACAGCATCGGCACTCGCCTCTTCTCCAGGGCGTTCAACAGCTGCGGTTATCTCCACTTCTAGAGGAAGGGATTTATAGGTCTTGCCATCAATAACTATAGTAGCTTGGTTGATAGTAAATTTCCCTCTTGCCGTTGGCATGAGTATGTACGAATAGGTTTTGGAATAACTACGGAGACCATTAATCCATGACGAACTAATAGACTGGGACGGGCCCATGACGACATTGAAGCCCTCAAAATTGGGAGGGTTAAAATTATCGCCATCCTTGTTCATGGTAAAATCTATTCGTAGCCGCTCGTTGATACCCAATTGTTCTTTGCTGAGTTTCGCCTCAAAAGTAATGGCACCAGAATCCTGTGCCTTGGCTAGGAAGGCAAAAAACAAGAGAGTGGCCAGAGCCACAAAATGTTTAACAGTTATATTCATTACCAATCTTTTTCATTTTTTACTTTAACACCCTTCGCCTTTTGGGCATCTATTTTTTCCTTCACCTTTTTTTCTTCATTTTGCATGGCTTCCAAAAGGTTTTTTACCTGTTGGGGTGAAAGTTGGTTGGGGCGTGGTTGCTGTTGTTCTTTTTGGTCACTAGGGTCCTTTCCTGATTCTGGTTTGTTTTTCTGTTCTTCCTTATTATCGCCCTCGCCTTTTTTATTTTCTTCTTTTTTCTCGTCTCCTTTATCTCCTTCGTCTCCCTTGTCCTTATTTTTATCGTCCTTCTGATCCCCTTTGTCGTCCTTGTTGTTTTCGCCCTCTTTTTTATCGTCTTGGTTCTTGTCCTTCTCGTCCTCTTCGTCTTTCTTATCCTGATTTTTGTCGTTCTTCTTATCTTCTTCTTGTTGTTTTTTTAGCATTTCTTTTGCAAGAGCGAGATTATAACGGGTCTCTTCGTCGTTGGGGTTGTTTCGCAAGGCCTGTTTGTAGGCTTCCACAGCCTTTTGATATTCTTTACTTTTCATAAAGACATTGCCCATATTGTGATAGGCACTGTGTTTTTCTTTCTTGTCAGTTGCCATTTCCCCAGCTTGCTTAAATCGTGAAAAAGCCTCATTGTAAGTCTCTTTTTCATAGTAGGCATTCCCCAAATTATAGGGAGCAACAGCATTTTCATCACTTATAGCTATGGCTTTCCTATAATTGGCCTCGGCGTTTACAAAATTGTCTTGGGATAGTTCCTTGTTAGCCTCCCAGGTTAAATTTTTGGAGGTTCTTAGGGCCTTATCTTTTTCTTTTTCCTGTTCTTTGTCGGCTACTTGGCCGAAAGCAAAGCACCCCATTAATAGGATCAGGTATGTTGTATAAATCTTAGGCATCTTCATTTTCATTAAATAAGTTCAATTTTTTAAGCCATTTGGTTTTTCTTTCCAACAAGAAAATATCCATGAACAGGAAGAAAAGACCGATTCCTAAAAACCATTGGAATTGATCTTTATACTCTGCAAATTGCTTAGCTTCAAATTCTGTTTTGTCTATTTGGTTCAATTGCTCTTTAATGAATTCTATCGCAGTATCGGTATTGGAGCCGTTAATATACTCTCCATTTCCTTCGTTGGCAATCTCTTTCAGAATTTCTTCATTCAATTTTGTTATGACCACTTCTCCCTGTGCATCTTTTTTGAGGCTCTGCACCACACCATTTCTCTTGATGGGAATTGGGGCGCCCTTGCTCTGTCCTACCCCAATGGTAAAAATACGAATACCATTATCTACTGCTGTTTCCACCGCCTCTATAGTGGTGCCCTCGGAATGGTCTTCCCCATCTGAAATGATAAACAACACCCTATTTGTCTGTTCTTCGTCGTCGTAATAGGTGGTTGCCAAATTAATTGCTTCATTAATGGCGGTACCTTGTGAGGAGAGCATATCGGTATTCATGCTCTGTAAGAACATTTTTGCAGCACCATAGTCGGTCGTAATCGGCAATTGTGGAAAAGCTTGTCCGGCATAAGCGATGATGCCGATACGGTCACTTCCCAATTGATTGATGATCTCGGATACCAAACGTTTTGCTTTTTCCAACCTGTTGGGAGCGATGTCCTCTGCGAGCATACTTTTAGAAACATCGAGGGCGAATACAATATCCACACCCTCTCTCTTTACCGTTTCCAATTTGGTTCCTATTTTTGGATTGACAAGGCCCAATATCAAAAATGAGAGGCCTACCAGAAGAAAGGCCAATTTTAAGGTAGACTTAAAACTAGACCTGCTAGGGGTCAACCTTTTTAACAAGGCCAGGTCCGCAAATTTTCGTTGTGTCCTTTTTTTCCAGATTTGTAGGGCCACAAAAATGACGATCATTATGGGGATAATGAGCAACAGATAAAAATATATTTTTTCGTCTAACTGGACCATAACTATATAAAACTCCTAAATAATGTATTTCTCAGTAGCCATTCCAACAAGAGCAAAACACCTGCCAAAAGCACGAACGACCTAAATTTTTCTTCGTATTTGTAATACTTGAATTCCTCTACTTCGGTTTTTTCAAGTTTATTGATTTCATCATAAATAGCCTCAAGCTTGCTATTGTTGGTGGCCCTAAAATATTGGCCTCCGGTTGCATCGGCGATTTCCTCCAATAATTTTTCGTCAATTTCTACCTGTCTCATCCCATATCTGAATGTTCCGTCGGGGTTGTAGGCTATTGGGGACAGGGCATTGCCATTAGTTCCCAGGCCTATCGTATAGGTCTTAATGCCAAATTCCACGGCAAGTTCTGCAGCTGTTTGAGGCTCAATAAAACCCGAGTTGTTCACCCCATCTGTCAACAGGATAATTATTTTGCTTTTTGCCTTGCTTTCCTTTAGCCTATTCACCGATGTGGCCAGTCCCATTCCTATTGCCGTACCATCATTAAGTTGTCCGTATGTAATATCCCTAAGGGCATTTAGGACTATGTTCTTATCACTGGTTATGGGGGTCTGGGTGAAACTTTCGCCGGCATATACCACCAATCCGATACGATCGTTTGGGCGCTTACGTATAAAGTCGGCTGCAACATCTTTAAGAGCAGAAAGACGATTTGGTTTAAGGTCCCTTGCCAACATACTTGAGGATACATCAATGGCCATGACGATATCTATCCCCTTGGTTGTTTTGGTTCTGGACGAAATATCTTCGGTCTGCGGTCTCGCCAATGCCGTAATGATGGCAGCCAAGGCCAGGAGACGCAGGACAAAAAGGGCAGGTTTCAACTTGGCCAACATACTGTCTGTTGAAAACCCTTTGATACTCGATATTTTTAAGGAAGCCGTTTCTTCTTTTCTTTTAAAGAAATACCATAGCGCCGCTACTGGCAGCAATAATAGCAACCAGAAGAAATTAGGGTTTGCAAATTGTATATTCTCTAACATTAAGCTCCTGTTTTTACTTCTATGGAATGGGTAATCCTATCCACAATATTTTCTGCATATCCATCATCCTCCAACCAATTGAGAATAATTTGTTGTTGAAAGCCTTTGCCTCCAAAAATGATGATGGCATAACTTCCGTTTACCTCTTCATTGGATTGGGGGAGGGTGAATTTGCCGCTACCATAAACTTTTACACCCAAGGTTCCGGATATGGTTCTGAATTCCTCTTGTTTTGTGGTTATGTTTTTGGCGCCCTTGGCTTCAAAACTTTTTAGTACCTGCTCCACGGAATTTTGAAAATCAGGTTCCGTTTCTTGAGAGGAGAAGGTGGTAGAGCTTACTCCAATGGAGAAAAGGGCATCTGGATCGCTAAAAGCGAAAGCCTGGGCCTCTTTAACGCTCGCCTTCACCTCAGGGGGTAATTTTATATCCTGTCTTATCAAAACACTGGGCGTCTCCAAACTAATTGGAGGAAAGCCATAGGTGCTGTTCAACCAATCCCCTTCCAGTAATTCCTTGGTGGGGTGCCCCATTACGGTATCCTTAACAGGTTTCCAGCCATAATACGCGACGGCAACCAAGGTGGCAAGGAAAACGACTCCAACGGTTACGGCTGCTGCCATAAGCCATTTTTTCTTCTGTTTTTTACGGGAAAGTTCCTCTAAGTATTCTTCATCCTGGAGCAGGTCTTCCTCATCAGGTTCAGGTAAGGCTTCCTTGGTCTTGATTACGATCTGTTCTATGACTCTTCGATCCTGTTCAGCTACCGATGTTTCAGGTTTCGATTTTGCAAATTTCACCAAATCAGCCGTTTGCAGTACCTTTTTGAACTGATCGATGGTATCGTCGTCCAATTTAAGTTCCCCTGCATCCTTGAGTAATTCCAGCTTTTCTATTAATTGATCTGTTGTACTTTCCAAAGCGGACACATGAACATCCTCTTCCAAATAGGAGCGGACTATATCCGTTAGTTCGGAGTAATACTGCTTGTATTCATCCTGAATAATATATTTTGAGTTTTCAAGTCTCTTCAATTCCAATAAAGCACGATCATATGGGGGCAAAAGGGCCACTTTTTCTTCTTCGGAAAGCGGTTTTTTCCTAATCAGGAACCAATACGCCAATCCACCCAAAATAACTAAGCCCAACAATATCCATAAGGCTTTTTTCCACAGATCATAATTGCTTTTCTCTACCTCAAGAAATGGTTTGATGTCGTACATCTTTTGAGTCAAGGTATCCACGGGAACCGTGGCAACAGCTACTTTAATAGAATCTGTAAAGAAGTTCTGGCCGTTGATGACAACTTGTTGTCGAGGTATGGTGTAGGTTCCCGAATCGAATTGGGTAAGGGCATAAATTTTTTGAAGGGTAACCCTATCCAGTTTTCGTAAGGTATCCGTAGAAATGGCCTCCACCATTTCCATGGGAGAAAAAGTCTGACCTTCAGGGAACACGATTTGGGCTGTGCTATCTGCTTCAACCTTAATCTTAAATCTTATCTGTTCCCCAATTTTTATACTGGTCGTATCAATTTCTGATGATACTGAAGAAGTGGTTTGGGAAAACCCCATCCCGCATTGGAGCAGCAACAGGACAATACTTGCCTTAAAAGCCATGTCCTTACAAAATGAAGTAATTTTTAATCTATTGTTTTTCATTCGTTTTATCCCCTTCGCTTAAAATAGCCCAATAATTTCTTCACATAACTTTCATCCACCCTGCAGCTCAACACCCCACAGCCAGATTTGGTAAAGACATCCTCAAAGTAATTTACCCGCTCCTTATGGAATTTTCCGTAGGCTGTTCTCACAGCTTTGGATTGCGTATTTATGAGGCGTATTTCTCCGGTCTCGGCATCTTGCATTTGCACCATTCCCAAATTGGGGATGGACTCCTCATGTTCATCATATACACGGATACCCGTGACGTCGTGTTTTTTTCCGGTGATTCTGATGGTCTGTTGGTAATCATCATCAATAAAGTCTGAAAGGACAAAAACGATTGCCTTCTTTTTCATGACGTTGGTTAAAAACTTTAAGGCTGCTGCTAGGTCGGTCTTATTACTTTTAGGCTTAAATTCAAGGAGTTCCCTGATGATTCGTAAAACGTGTGTTTTTCCTTTTTTTGGAGGGATGTACAATTCAATTTCATCAGAAAAAAGAACTAGGCCCACCTTATCGTTGTTCTGAAGTGCAGAAAAAGCAAGGGTGGCAGATATTTCGGTAACAATTTCTTTTTTGAATTGGTTGGAAGTTCCAAAAAGTTCGGAACCGCTGACATCCACCATGAGCATCATGGTGAGCTCCCTTTCCTCTTCAAAAACCTTTACATACGGCTCGTTATACCGTGCAGTAACGTTCCAATCTATAGATCGTACATCATCACCGAACTGATATTGCCGTACTTCACTGAACGTCATTCCCCTACCTTTGAAGGTAGAGTGGTATTCCCCTCCAAAAATATGATCGGAAAGACGTCGTGTCTTTATCTCAATTTTACGAACTTTTTTGAGTAATTCTTTAGTATCCATTGGCCTAATTAGGGTTTTGTCCAAAAGATGGACGGTTCCAGTTTACAGTTTCGAACAAGAAACTAGGAACAAGGCGCTAAGGCACTTCTATCTCATTTACTATTTTATTGATGATATCCACAGAGGTTACATTTTCTGCTTCTGCCTCATAAGTAATACCAATCCTGTGCCTAAGCACGTCGTGAACTACCGCTCTAACATCTTCTGGTACAACATATCCTCTCTTTTTAATGAAGGCGTAACATTTGGCGGCGTTTGCCAAATTGATACTCCCACGGGGAGAGGCTCCAAAACTTATAAGGGGTTTTAGATCTTCAAGATTGTATTTTTCTGGATAACGCGTTGCAAAAACGATATCTAAAATATATTTTTCAATTTTTTCATCCATGTACACTTCCCGAACTGCTTTTTGGGCACGTAATATCTGTTCTATGGAAACGACAGGATTAACTTTCTCATACTCACCCTGAAGGTTTTGGCGCATGATCAATTGCTCTTCTTTTATTTTCGGATAGTCTATGACGGTCTTTAGCATGAAACGGTCAACTTGTGCCTCAGGAAGTGGATAGGTTCCTTCTTGTTCCACGGGGTTTTGGGTAGCCATCACTAAGAATGGTTTGTCAAGAATAAATGTTTCGTCCCCTATGGTCACCTGCTTTTCCTGCATGGCCTCCAAAAGGGCTGAGTGTACTTGTGCCGGGGCACGGTTAATTTCATCAGCCAACACAAAAT
>JBFIGS010000034.1:0-15327 GCA_041602195.1 Sediminicola sp.
CAGAATACTAAATTTCGCTAATTATGGCCTTTACTTATACAGGAACTATGTGGACGCCCTACTTTTCTTTCTGATTTGTTCCGGACAGATTACGCATTTTTCTTATCCCGTACCTTTCCTATTAGCCGGGTATTGGCCGTTCACCCTTATATAAACGACTCTAATTCGCTTTATTTCAACAATTTACACTTACACCTAAACGATAATATTAACCGTTTATCCTTTAAAATATCGCATTTCAACCTACAATACGTGCATTTCGTCGAATATTTAAAATATTATGTAAGAATCCCCCTTCTATATAAAGAGCATCACGTTAACAACTGTTCATCTAAATATTAACATTAACAAATTAGAAAATTTAAATATCCCCAAATCATGAAAAACGTATTATTAATCAAAGAGATTTATTCGGAAGCTTTCAGGAATTTAGGAAGCAAAATTGTAAAACATTCATTTAAGGCTTTGGCTTTGTTCTGTGCATCAACATACTTTATTGCACTTTATGCATTCGCCTTTAGGGTTTCTACAGGTTTTGCTTTTGACTAGGGTACAAAAGCAATAGGTTTCGGTAAAAAAACACTCCAAAAGGAGTGTTTTTTTATGTCCAAAATTTTCTTTAAAATAGGTCTAATATAGCTTTTACAAAGTGTAATTTTAATATCAGAGCAACCTTTTCAGAGTAACAAAAAATATTTTATTTGAATAAATTTTTATCTTAAAAAAAGCAAGGTTTTCCTTTTTGGTTTTATCTTGCCTATGAATTTAATTATAATATCACCTTTTATTCAATGACCATACAGGAATTACATCAGATATATTTAGAGTCCCCTTCCGTAAGCACAGATACCCGGAAAATAACGGAGAACTGCCTCTTTTTCGCCCTTAAGGGTGATAATTTCAATGGAAATGAATATGCCCAAGATGCTATAAACAAAGGAGCCCGTTACGCCATAGTGGATGATCTCACCTACCATACCCCTGGAAAAACTATTTTAGTATCCGACACGTTAAAAACGCTTCAGGAGCTTTCCAATTTCCACCGTAGATATTCATCTGCAAAAATCATAGCCCTTACGGGAAGCAATGGAAAAACTACCACAAAGGAATTGATTAATGCTGTTCTTTCCACGAAGTACAAAACGGTGGCTACAAAAGGCAACTTGAATAATCACATAGGAGTTCCATTAACTCTTTTAAATATTAAGGCAGACACCGAATTGGCAATTATTGAGATGGGGGCCAACCATAAACTGGAAATTCAGTTTCTTTCCAGTTTGGCAGAGCCCGATTTTGGGTATATCACCAACTTTGGCAAGGCACATATTGAAGGATTTGGAAGCGCAGAAGGAGTTATAATCGGTAAGTGCGAACTTTACCAATTCTTAATTGAGCACAGGAAGCCAATATTTTTTAATGGAGATGATCCCATCCAAAGAGAAAAATTAAAGGCATATCCACACAAATTAGGCTTCAGTCAGACTGATCCTGAATTAATTCAAATTAAGAACTTAGGGGCCAATCCTTTTGTAGCCCTTGAGTATGGAGGCACAAAAATACAATCCAACCTAATAGGAAATTACAATTTCACCAATTGTGGTGTCGCTATTCTAATCGGTAACTATTTTGATGTTCCGCTGGCCGATATTAAGAAGGCCATTGAAAATTACCAGCCGCAGAATAATCGATCACAGATTATTCAGAAAAATGACAACCAAATTATTTTGGACGCTTATAATGCCAATCCAACCAGTATGAAAGCTGCCTTGGAAAACTTTACCTCTATGGATGGGAAAAATAAAACGGTTTTTATAGGAGATATGTTCGAACTGGGCGAAACGGCAGCCCAAGAACATCAATACATAGCAGATTTGGCATCTGCTTCAAAATTTGATGCCGTTTATCTGATAGGGGAGAATTTTTTTAAAACAGAAAGCCCCTTACAGAAATATAGAACGTTTGACGAACTTTCCAAGCACCTGAAAAATAATACACCTAAGGGAAGTACAATTCTTATTAAAGGATCGAGAGGGATGGCCTTGGAGCGAATTTTGGAAATTATTTAAAATTTAGTACCGAATAAGCATGAGTTCTGGGTTTAAAATCCAGGACCTGTACACCTCTGAAAGTAGATAAACTTTGTTCCTATCGCTTAGGACAATATTCATTGTCCCTACACCATACATGTTAGGCTTATGCGGAAATAAAAAATCCATCCCATAAAAAGGGATGGATTTTGGAAGTGATGTGGGACATACTGGATTCGAACCAGTGACCTCTGCCCTGTCAAGGCAGCGCTCTAAACCAACTGAGCTAATACCCCCTTTATTAAGGTTGCTAATGTAAAACTTATTTTAGATTAGAAAAACTATAAGAGCTATAACTTTAAATAGTGTTGCGTACTTCTATCTAGTTTAAACAATTATCAAAGATCCAGAAATTGATCCATCGTTTTCAGTGATTGGGCTTTCTTACTATTACCTAACTTACTATAAAACAATACTCTTAAGAATGCCTGCCAACATAATATTACCTGTTTGAGCAAATAAATCTCCCTTGGATTCAATAGGTGGCTATTTCCAATTTTATTCGGTCTACAAGAAATAAGACGAACACTTTGAGCCCGCGACAAAAAATTAATCATTGGAAAATCCAAAAAAATCGTATATTTTAGGATGAACCTTAGAAAACATTCACAAAGATTCGAATAACAAAGCAAACCAACCCATGGCAAAGTATAATATTGCGGTTCTTGGCCCAATTCCAAGAGATCATATTACAACCCATAGAGGAGAGATAATTGAAAAGTACGGTTGTGCCACACATACTGCCATTGGACTATCCCAACTATTAGGAAATGAAGGCACTGTTCACTTGGTCTCGCATGTTAGAAAAAAAGATGAAGGGCCCATAAAAGAAATCCTATCCGCCTATCCCAATATAAACACAGAAAATATCACCTCAGATATGGATCAGGGTGATGTTATAAGCTTAAAATTTATTGACCAGAACAATAGGTTGGAAAAACAAACAGGATTTATGAATCCCATTGTTCCGGAAGACCTTAAAACACTCTTACATTGCGATGTTTTTGTTTGTGTGCCCATTACAGATTATGAGGTGCCACTTGAAACTTTAAAATATATAAAACAAAATAGCCAAGGCACTATTATTTTTGATGCCCATGGCCCTACCAATACGGTTACAATGACCGGAGACCGACTAGTGAAGTTTTGGATCGATATGGATCAATGGCTCCCGTTTATAGACGTTTTAAAAATGAATCTTGAAGAGTCTAAATGCTGTTGGTTTGAAAAGGAATACGAATTGGAAAATCTAATTCATGTCAATGATGAAAGCACAGACCATTTGGCCTCTTTTGCAGAGCATTCTTTGAACAAAGGTATAAAGTCATTAATCGTGACCTTGGATGCCAAAGGAGGAGCTGTTTTCTTTAAAAAAGACAACAAGGTCCATCAAGAAATGGTGCCCTCTGTGAAGGTGAGCCATGTAGTGGACACTACAGGCTGTGGTGATTCTTTCGCGGGCGGACTGGGATATGGCCTACTGCAGGATAAGACCAATTACATAAGGGCGGCCAAATATGCCAATGCCTTGGGAGCTCAGAGAACGCAAGGTCGTGACTTTAGCGTTTTTAAAAATATCGAAGAGACCAATAAGATATTATTGGAAACCTACGGCATCGTTTAAGATCAAAATAGATATAAATACAAGCTTCTATTAAGAAGTAGCTAAAACAAAAATCCTGCTCATTTTTATGAACAGGTTTTTTTTGTAGATGACCTTTACATTAAAAATGTTATTGGAATATTAACCCCCTATAGTAATCCCTTTTACATTAACGAATTCTTTCATACCGAAACCTCCATGTTCCCTTCCAAAACCAGAGTTTTTTACGCCTCCAAAGGGCATCGATGGTGATGCTAATCCAAAAGTGTTGATAAAAATCATTCCCGTATCAAAATGTTTCTCGGCCAATTCGGTAGCTTTTGCAATGTCTTTGGAAAAAATCCCACCTCCAAGACCAAATCTACTATCATTTGCAATGCGCATGGCATCTTTCTCGTCCTCGGCTTTAATCAACGAGGCTACGGGTCCAAAAAGTTCATCGTCGTATGCTGGCTGACCTGGCTTTACATTTGCAAGAATTGTTGCCGGATAGAAAAATCCTTCTCCCACCGGAATATTTCCGCCACACAGAATTTCGGCACCCTTATCTACACTTTCTTGTACTTGTTCGTGTAAAGTTTTGCGTAAGTCTTCACGGGCTATAGGACCCAGATCATTTTCTGAAGACATGGGATCTCCTACTTTTAGGGCATTCATTGCTGAGATAAAGGATGCTTTAAATGTATCATACACCTTATCTACCACTATAAATCTTTTGGCGGCAATACAGGTTTCCCCATTGTTGTAAATACGTCCTTTTACACACATCTCCACTGCCAACTCCAGATCTGCATCCTCTAAAACAATATAAGCATCATTGCTCCCCAGCTCCAATACAGTTTTCTTTAATTCCGCACCCGCTTTCGCACCAATGTTCTTACCTGCCGCGGAGCTACCTGTTAGGGTAATGCCCCGTACATAATCATTTTTTATTATTGCATCTGATTGTTCATGATTAATGACCAGCGTACTAAACAAATACTCTGGCAAACCTGCCGCCGCAAATACGCGTTCCAATAATTTCCCTGTTCCGGTAACATTCGACGCGTGCTTCAGTAAGATTCCATTTCCTGCCATTAAGTTTGCAATGGCATATCTCACTACTTGATAGGAAGGATAGTTCCATGGCTGTATCCCATAAATAACACCTATTGGCGAATAACTAACTATTCCCTTGTCCCCATCCGGCAAAGTACGTTTTTCATTTTTAAGTTCTTCCGGACCGTGTTCGGCCGTATACTCACAAATGGCAGTACAAAGATCTACCTCATGTTCACTTTGAGATAATAGCTTTCCCATTTCCCTGGTCATAAGTTCAGCTATTTCCGTTTTGTGCTCTTGGAGACTCTTCCCAATGGCCTTTATTTTATCTGCCCTTTCTTCAAGAGAAAAATGTTTCCATTTTTCAAAGGCAGCATGACATCTTTTTACTGTCTTTTCCGCCTCTTCATTTGACATGTATTCGTAATTTGAAATATCCTTTCCCGTAGTTGGGTTAATTGTAGTTATTACTTTTTCTTTCAATTTCATAGCGTATTTTTTGTTCCAGCTAAAGTTGCAATTTATTTAGAATTCCATTTGGCTCTATTCATTTCATCATTGACGCGAATGCGGTTGTTGTGAACAGTTTAACGTTATAGGAAGGCCATAGCCTGATTCCCATTCTTGGCTACCTAAGTGATCGCGAAGCTATTTCCGCTAGACAATAATGGGAGATTGCACAACTTAGGATTGAATAGTTTGTCATTTGAGAAAATGAAAAGAAAAAGTCAGGACCTTTATTGAAGCGTATTATTGGAACAAGAATCAAGAACAAAAGATTCTTGGGGTTCAAGGTATAATTGGGAACAAAATGATTCTAATTGAAGATTACATCATGGGAGAAAAATACGCTGGGCACAAAATACTTGAAAGAATCTTTGGAGATGTTTTAAACGAAAAAATCCCGTTCACAAAGTGAACAGGATTTTTTTTGTGGGCCCTACTGGGTTCGAACCAGTGACCCCCTGCTTGTAAGGCAGGTGCTCTGAACCAGCTGAGCTAAGAGCCCGTACTTGTAAATCAATCTTTCAATTAATTCTTCGCTTCATATTTCTCGAAGCGAGTGCAAATATAGTATAGTTTTTGATTCCCCAAAAGAAAAAATGAAAAAAAATCAAACTACTTCAGCAACCACAAAATTACTACCTCCTACGTAGATGAAATCAGAATTTTCGGCTTCATTTTTGGCAGAAATAAGTGCTTCATTTACAGAACCATACATTTCACCAAGCAGACCATATTCTGCAGCTTTTTCCTGCAGGACCTTTTCATCCAGCTTTCTCACTATTTGTGGGGAACAAAAATAATACCTTGCTTCCGCAGGAAAAAGTGGTAAAATTGCTTCGAGATTTTTCTCTTTTACAAACCCCAGGACAAAATGTAGGGTTTTATATTTTTGTTGGTTAATTTGCTGCAACACAACGGCAAGTCCTTCACTGTTATGGGCCGTATCACACACGGTTAAGGGATTTTCACCCAATATCTGCCATCTACCCAACAGGCCTGTATTTTCAACAACATTTATAAGCCCGGCTTTGATATGATCTTCTTTCACATCGTACCCCTTTAGTTGTTTCAAGGTAGCCAATACCCCCTTTACATTCATCTTTTGATAGATCCCCAGCAAGGAAGTCTTATAATCGGGCAAAATCTCATTTTCGGCAAATATGATTACCGCATCGCGAGCCTGAGCTGCTTCCAAGAATACGGAAGCCACTTCTTCTTGATATTCACTGATTACTACTGGTACATTAGGTTTTATGACTCCGGCCTTCTCCGAGGCAATCTGAGGCAAGGTGGTCCCCAACATATCCATATGGTCCAAACCAATATTTGTGATCAAGGAAACTTCAGGTATTATGATATTTGTTGAGTCGAGCCTTCCTCCAAGGCCCACTTCTATTATGGCTATATCCACTTGCTCCAGAGCAAAGTATTCAAAGGCCATTCCTACGGTCATTTCAAAAAAGGAAAGTTTGTTTTCCGTAAGAAATACTTTGTTCTTATCTATAAAATCTATTACAAAGTCTTCACTTACATGAACCCCGTTGATTTTGATACGCTCTCTAAAGTCCTTTAAATGAGGTGAGGTATAAAGACCTACTTTATATCCTGCCTCCTGAAGTACAGAGGCCAACATATGGCTACTGGACCCCTTCCCATTGGTACCGGCAACATGAATGGTCTTAAACTTTTTTTCAGGGTGATTTAAATAATCTACAAGTTTGATAATATTGTCCAGCTTTCCATTAAAGGCAGACTTTCCCTTTTGCTGGTACATTGGAAGTTGTGCAAACATCCAATTCAAGGTTTCTTGATACCTCATGAATTACTCTCCCAATTTAAAATTGACAACAACAAACCCTATTTGTTGGCTGGGAGCATTGGAATCGAGGTTCCATCTGTGCATAAAGGCGGTTCTTTTTGCAGGTTCCAAAAGACATGGACTGTTATTTGTTGTGCCCTTTACACCAGGAGTGGCACTTACCACCTTTCCGTTTCTATCCACGACAATCTTAACAACCACCCTTCCTTCTTCGTTACATTCTTGTTGAACCTTACCCTGACTCACCAAAGATCTTCCATTTAATCCATATCCTCCAGTTCCAGAACCAGAACCTGCACTGCCATAGTAGCTAGTGGCATAAGGATCCCCATCTGGTTGTCCTTTATCCCCTGCTCTATTATCATTTCCTTCACTGCCTGTAGCAGTTCCATCATTTTTTGGTCCATTGATGATACTGGATAGCGCATCCGTGGTAGATTTGGAGGGCTTAGGCGTTTCCACAGGCTTTTTAACTTCTTCCTTAGGTTGCGGATCTACCTTGGGCGTATTTTTTACCTCCTTTTTTTTGGGAGGGATAACTGGAGCATCCACGTCTTCACTAGTTAAGACCTCCTCCACTTTCTCTTTTGGGGTCTCTGTTACCGTGGCCTCTACCTTTTGCTCTGGCTGCACTTCTTGTTTAGGCGCTGTTTTTATAAGTTCCTTTGGCTGTATGTTTCCAGAACCAAATTCCATGGTCCCGAAATTGACAGAAATTCCATTTTCTATGGGTGGATCCATATAGGTAAGACCTATGTAAAAAAGCAAAAGAAGAAGCACACTTAACAACACGGTTGTAAGTGTAAAAGACTTCTTCTTATGTTTTGTATCTAATAATGACATTTTAATTGGGTCGCACGGCCAAGATGACCTTATAATTGTTTCTATTAGCGATTTCCATTACATTTACCGCCTCTTTTATAGCAACACTTTCTTCCGCCCTAAGAATAATTGTGGGCTTCTCTTGACCTTCTAATGCCTTTTTTAATTCAATTTCAACATAGGCACCATTGATTCTCTGATTATCCACATAATACTCCAAATCTTTAGTAATACTTACCGATACATTTTGAGTGTTGGTAGATTTACCTTTTGCCTTGGGCAAAAGGAGATCCAGCGCATTGGGTGAATTAGCTGTGAGCATGAAGAAAATCAGCAACAGAAACACGATGTCCGTCATAGAGGACATGCTGAAATCTGGACTGACTTTGTTTCTTCCTTTTAGTTTCATAGCTACGGATTAAAGGGGTTCGTTCAGCAGATCAAGGAAATCAACAGCGTTGGCTTCCATCTTATGGACCACCTTATCTGTTCTGTTGACCAAATGGTTATACCCTATGTACGCAATAATACCCACAATTAGACCTGCAACAGTAGTTGTCATCGCGGTATATATACCTGAAGCCAAGGATCCCATTTCCGCCTGACCTCCACTACTGGCCATTTGATGAAAGGCAAGAATCATTCCAATTACCGTTCCCAAGAAACCAATCATTGGTGCAGCACCGGCAACGGTTGCCAAAACGCTCACGTTTCTTTCCAATTTATAAACCTCCAAGGTACCAGCATTTTCGATAGCTGTATTGATATCGTCCAGTGGTTTTCCAATTCTGGAGATTCCTTTAGCCGTTAATCTGGCCACAGGTGAATCCGTTTGGGCACATAGCAGTTTTGCCGCCTCCAACTTTCCGTTGGACACATGGTCCCTAATTTGGTTCATGAAATTACTATCGATCTGAGAGGCCGCCTTTATGGCAAAAATTCGCTCAAAATAAATGTACAACGCCACGAACAACATGACAAACAATACGGAAATGATAAGAATACTTCCGGTGCCCCCATTGACGATCAAATCGATAACGGAAAGCGTTTTTTCCTCTGACACAACTGCATCAACAGCTGGATCCTGGACAAGATCTTGAAATAATAACATAGGTTCTCTTAATTAGTGTTGCCGTTATAACGGTTATTTGTCATTTAAATTATGCGTTTAATATTAAATCTCTCAACAAAACAAATGATACGGCTCCAGCCAAGAATCCAACCAGCGCCAACCATGCTATTTTCTTGAAGTACCAGAAGAAATCTATCTTCTCCATCCCCATGGCAACTACCCCGGCTGCGGACCCAATAATAAGCATACTACCACCAGTTCCTGCAGAATAGGCTATAAAGTGCCACAATGGGCTATCCATTCCCTCAGAGAACATTCCAATACTGGCAGCTACTAATGGTACGTTGTCTATAACCGCAGATCCAACACCCAGTAACATAACTACAATGTCTGTATTAGGTATGGCCGAATTTAATCCTTCAGCAAAGTGGAACAACATCCCCAAAGATTCCAGAGCTGCTACCGCCAATAATATCCCCAAGAAAAACAAGATACTTGGCAATTCAATTTTTGACAAGGAGGAATGCACAGGACTATGATGTGCCGCCGCATCACTCTCCCCATCAACATTGGAAAGACTGAACTTGGTGCTACTGTACAATTCGGCAAAGGTAGCTACAACGGCCAAGGACAACATCATTCCCACGTAAGGAGGAAGATGGGTAATTGTTTTAAAGAAAGGAACAAAAACGATAGCCCCCAATCCCAGGTACAACATGGTAGAGCCGAATTTAGATTTTGGAGCCTCTTTTTCAAACTCCCCATCTATATTACCTTGAAAGGCTTTAAACCTACTGGCAATTACTGTTGGCACGACCATACATACTATAGAAGGCAACAAAACATGTTCTACCAACTGTAGGGCGGAAACCTTATCCGCAATCCACAACATAGTTGTGGTAACATCTCCAATAGGAGACCATGCCCCACCGGCATTAGCAGCGATAATCACCATCCCGGCAAACCACAATCTGGTTTCCCTGTCCTTGATTACTTTTTGTAAGATCGTGATCAATACAATAGTGGCTGTTAGGTTATCAATTATTGCAGAAAGTATAAAGGCGAGGATGGAAAATAACCATAAGAGTTTTTTCTTGCTCCTTGTTTTAATAAATCCTTTTATCGTTGCAAAACCATCAAAGTAATCTATGATCTCCACAATGGTCATAGCGCCCAACAGAAACACCAAAATTTCCGCTGTTTTGCCCAAATGATGCAATAGTATCTCATCAATGTGAGTAGGCTCTAATTCCCTTAATTCAGCATTCACCTCAAATACCGGCATGTGCGTCAAGGCAATTATAGCCCAAAGCAGTGCCATCATGGCCAAAGCGGGAATCAGCTTATCTATTTTAAGGTTATGCTCTAAGGTTATCGCCAAATAACCCACAATAAATACAATAATGATAATGGTCTCCATTTTCGGTTGGTTTAATTTATACTAATTGTTTTAATGCAATCTCAAAGGCTGTTTTACTTAAATTTACTTTTGAGGCATTTTGTTTAAATATATTCAAAATAGCTTTACGAATTGTTTCGGAAGTGTCCTGAAATATCAATTCATCATCCATCGGCACCCTGCGTTCCATAAAATAGGCAAACACTCTTGCCATTCCACAATTGGAAATAAAGTCAGGAATCAAACTTACCTTTTCGTCCGTGTATTCCATAATGGGTCCAAAGAATATTTCTTTATCTGCAAACGGAACATTGGCCCCACAGCTAATTACCTCAAGACCAGATTCGATCATTTTCCCGATTTGATCCTTGGTAATTAATCGCGATGCAGCGCAAGGTGCAAATATTTCGGTCTGAATGCTCCAAATCTTACTGTTGATCTCTTCAAAAGACATCATCCCATCAGCAACCAGGGTGTTCCCTTTCTTATCGAGGTAGAAGGATTTAATTTCTTCAAATGAAAATCCGTCCTCATTAATGACGCCCCCATCCCTATCTATAATACCTACAACTTTCGCACCCATTTGGGCAAAGTAAAAAGCCGCTGCGGCACCTACGTTTCCGAAACCTTGGACAACAGCCCTTTTCCCTTTCACGGTTCCTCCGAAAATATCGTAATAATGTCTTACAGCTTCCGCGACCCCATAACCGGTGATCATATCTGCTACGGTATATTTCCTGGCTGTGGAGGGAGAATACTTTCCACTTTCCAAAACATTGATCACTCCCAATCGCAATTGACCAATTCTATTGATCTTATCGGCTTCCGTTGGTTTGAAATGACCGTTAAATACACCTTCTTGAGGATGCCAAACACCTGAATCTTCGGTAATTGGAATCACCTCATGGATTTCATCTACATTTAAATCCCCACCAGTTCCATAATAACTTTTCAATAAAGGGGAAACTGCGCGGTACCATCTTTCTAAAACCCCCTTCTTTCTAGGATCGCTTGGGTTAAAGTTAATACCAGATTTTGCACCACCTATTGCCGGTCCAGAAACAGTGAACTTTACTTCCATGGTCTTTGCCAAGGAAAGCACTTCATTCATGTCCAATCCTTCACGCATTCTTGTTCCACCACCTGCTGCACCTCCTCTTAAGGAGTTTATTACTGTCCAGCCCTCTGCTTCAGTCTCTGGATCCTTCCAATTAAAAACAATTTCGGGGGCTTTATTTTCGTATATACTAAGTAATTCTTTCATTATAATTGATCAATTTAATTTATGTTAACTAACATTATCTTTCATACGCTCTTCAAAATCATTAAGTTACCTGCTCCTAAAGGAGCTAATGCTGTCTCATAAATTACTTGTTTAAATCAATTGATCTTTTCATACTGCAACAAATATAAAAATATTGAATTGGTTTTACGTTTTTTAACCTTTGCTAATGAAAAATAATTTTCATGCAGATTATTTACTTCCAGATGAGAAAATTCCGATATAATGCACCAAACTTAATTGAATATTTGTCAGCATAGCTGTATATTTGAGCCACATTTTTAATCATATCGCAAATTTATGGACTTTACATTATCAGAAGAGCAACGAATGATCCAACAAGCAGCTAGGGATTTTGCTCAAAACGAACTACTCCCAGGCGTAATTGAAAGGGATGAAGCTCAAAGATTCCCTACAGAAGAGGTTAAAAAAATGGGAGAATTGGGTTTTATGGGCATGATGGTAAATCCAAAATATGGCGGTAGTGGATTGGACACCTTGTCCTATGCCATTGCCGTAGAAGAATTATCTAAAATAGACGCTTCTGCCTCCGTTATAGTTTCCGTAAATAACTCCTTGGTCTGTTGGGGACTTGAAACCTTTGGAAGCGAAGCCCAGAAAGAAAAATATCTGCCCAGACTTACATCTGGAGAAATTATAGGTGCTTTTTGCCTATCGGAACCTGAAGCTGGAAGTGATGCTACTTCTCAAAAAACTACGGCCATTGACAAGGGCGACCATTATATCTTAAACGGCACAAAAAACTGGATTACCAACGGTAATTCAGCAGAAGTCTATTTGGTCATTGCCCAAACGAATGTGGAAAAAGGTTACAAAGGTATAAACGCCCTAATAGTTGAAAAGGGAGTGCCAGGATTTGAAATTGGCCCCAAAGAAAACAAATTGGGAATTAGAGGTAGCGATACACATTCTATAATGTTCAATGATGTTAAAGTACCTAAAGAAAATAGAATTGGTGAAGACGGGTTTGGTTTCAAATTTGCCATGAAAACCCTAGCGGGAGGACGAATTGGAATAGCTGCCCAGGCTTTAGGAATTGCAGCTGGAGCCTACGAAATGGCCAAAAAATATTCAAAAGAAAGAAAAGCTTTTGGAACAGAGATCATGAACCATCAGGCTATTGCCTTTAAATTGGCAGATATGCATACGCAGATTGCAGCTGCCCGTCATATGGTCTACAAGGCCGCTTGGGACAAGGACAACGGAAATGACTACGATCTATCTGGCGCCATGGCCAAACTTTATGCCTCACAGGTGGCAATGGACACCACTGTTGAAGCGGTACAAGTACATGGTGGAAACGGATTTGTAAAGGAATACCATGTTGAAAGGCTTATGCGCGACGCCAAAATCACCCAGATTTATGAAGGAACTTCGGAAATTCAAAAAATTGTTATTTCGAGGAGCATCTTACGTGATTAATCACCATATCTTAGAATAAAATTAAATAGACCCCCTTTTTCACAAGGGGGTCTATTGTTATATTTTGCAAATAATCATACTTCACCCCCTAATATTCAAAATAAGAGACTATAAATAAGATGTATTTTTATCCTATCCCCCTATTTTTAAGGGATATAGCATATTAAAAGTGCCTATTTATTAATTTGACAAATATTCCACTACTAAAAAGTAAATATGAATATTTTTCAACGATATATTCCAAACACTGCTTTTTTTGTTACATTATGATTCATAAGGTGCATTTTATGCACTAAATATGATATTTTTGAGGAAATACCATAATTTATGAAGTTGATAAAGCAAGGGTTGTACCTACCGGAATTTGAGCATGATAACTGTGGAGCAGGATTTATATGTAGCCTAAAGGGAAATAAGTCGAACGACATCATCCACAAGGCGCTGGAAATATTGGAGAAATTAGAGCACAGGGGAGCAGTAAGCTCTGATGGAAAAACCGGTGATGGTGCCGGAATTCTTATAGATGTACCTCATGATTTCTTTACTGAAGTATGTGATTTTGAACTTACAACAGCAGGCAACTACGCTGTTGGTAATATATTTTTACCCCAAAAACAAAATCAAAGGGAGTTCTGCATTTCAATTTTTGAGGAGAACATCGCTAAACAGGGCCTAAAATTACTGGGCTGGAGAGATGTTCCGGTGAATAAATCGATTCCTGGAAGAATTGCTTCAGAAACAGAACCTTTTGTAAAACAGGTTTTTATTGCCAAAGCGAACAACGATCAAAGTTTTTTTGACTTCAACCTTAAACTGTTCATTGCAAGAAAAACAACGGAACACACTATAATAGCCTCTAAACTTTCAGAGAGCAATTTCTTTTATGTTCCCAGTCTATCCACTAAAATAATCATCTTCAAAGGGTTATTAATGCCCGAAGATATCAGCTTATACTATAGGGACCTAATGGATCCTCGTGTTGTAACACGTTTGGCATTGGTACACCAGCGCTTCTCAACCAATACCTTCCCGACTTGGGATTTGGCACAACCTTTTAGATACATGTGTCATAATGGTGAAATAAATACACTAAGGGGCAATGTTTCTAGAATGGTTTCTAGGGAAGAACTAATGAAAAGCGATTGGTTTGGTGATGAGATAAAAAATGTCCTCCCTGTTATTCTTCCCGGAAAATCAGATTCGGCCACTATGGATATGGTTGTTGAGTTATTATTGATGACTGGAAGATCCCTCCCAGAAGTAATGATGATATTGGTTCCGGAAGCTTGGGAAAAGAACCCTGAGATGTCCGAAGCAAAAAGGGCCTTTTACGAATACAATTCCTGTATGATGGAACCATGGGACGGCCCCGCTTCCATTCCTTTTACAGATGGGAATTACATTGGAGCAGTTTTGGACAGGAATGGCCTACGTCCTTCCAGATATTCGGTGACCAAAGATGGATATGTAATCATGTCTTCTGAGGTGGGCGTCTTGGATATTGCTCCAGAGAACATAGAGATGCATGGTAGATTGGAGCCAGGGAAAATGTTCTTGGTGAATATGGAAGAAGGAAGAATCATCAATGATGAAGAAATCAAAGAGGAAATTGCACAAAGACATCCCTATAAAAAATGGCTTAACGACAATTTGGTCCACTTAAAGGACATTCCTTATAATGACTGTCCACTCTTCTTAAATGAAGCTACTGTAGAGAAAAGAAAATCGATTTTTGGATATACCCAAGAAGACATCAATACCATTATACTTCCCATGGGCAAGACCTCCAAGGAGCCATTGGGATCTATGGGTTCTGATACGCCCATTGCGGTCCTTTCGGAACAGCCCCAGTTGATCTATAATTATTTTAAGCAATTGTTTGCCCAAGTAACCAACCCACCTTTGGATGGCATTAGGGAAGAGTTGATCACCGATATCAGTTTAACTTTGGGAAGCGATAGCAACATATTTGATTTTTCTGAAAAACACTGTAGAAAATTAAAAATCCAGAATCCGGTCATCTCAAAAGAAGACTTGGATAAGATCAAAAATTATGACGTCAGTCCAAATTATAAGGTAGTTTCCATAACTACTTTGTACGAGATATCAAAAGGACTCAACGGCCTAGAAGATGCCTTGGCATCACTATTAAAACAGGCCGAGTCTGCCATTGATGAAGGTGCCAATATTATTATCCTTTCAGATAGGAATGTCAGTAAGGATCTTGCGCCAATTCCTGCATTATTGGCCTG
>JBFIGS010000035.1:0-15284 GCA_041602195.1 Sediminicola sp.
AAGTGGCGACGATTGCAAAGAAATTCATGAACAATCCACAGGAGATCACTGTTGGTGCAAAAAATTCAGGTGCAACAACTGTACAACATGAATATTATGTAGCCGGTGGTAGGGATCGTTATCCTGTACTAAAAAGATTGGCGGATACAAATCCTGATATTTTCTCCGTAATTTTTTGTAGAACCAAAAGGGATACACAAAGAGTTGCCGAAAAATTGATTGAAGATGGATACAATGCGGGTGCCCTTCACGGGGATTTGAGTCAGAACCAACGAGATTTGGTAATGAACTCATTCCGTAAAAAACAAATACAAATGTTGGTGGCCACGGATGTTGCTGCTAGAGGTATTGATGTTGATGACATTACACATGTTATCAATTACCAATTGCCTGATGAAATAGAAACGTATACACACCGTAGTGGTCGTACAGGTAGAGCCGGTAAATCTGGTATCTCAATGGTCATCATCACTCGTAGTGAATTGCGTAAGATCAAGGCTATTGAAAATAAAATCAATCAGAAGTTCATTTCCAAGAAAGTCCCAACGGGAATGGAGATCTGCGAAATTCAGTTGTACCATTTGGCAAATAAAATAAAGGATACTTCTATCAATGAAGAGGTTGAAAACTATTTACCTGCCATTAATGACGTGTTTAGAGGTATTGACAGAGAAGAATTGATTAAAAAAATTATCTCGGTTGAGTTCACAAGATTCTTTAATTATTACAACAAAACAAAGGATTTAAATAGCACGGATTCTGGTGATCGCAGAAATGATTCTGACGGTCCTGCACAAATACCAAGTGACGGTTCAGTTCGTTACTTTATAAATGTTGGTGAAAAGGATGATTACGATTGGATGTCCTTAAAGGATTTCTTAAGGGACACTCTTAACGTAGGTCAGGATGATATTTACAAGGTAGACGTTAAAGAGAGTTTTTCTTTCTTTAATACAGATGCCTCGGTAACTGAACTAATTTTAAAAACCTTTACCGACTTCAAATTGGACGGAAGGTTCATTAACGTTGAAATTTCCAAAAACCCAGGCGGTGGCGGTGGAGGTGGAAGCCGTAGCGGCGGAAGACGCAGCGGTGGAAAACGCAGTGAATCATTCGGCGGTAGACGCAGCGGTGGCGGAGATAGTGATCGTGGCGGAAGACGCAGTGGCGGAAAAGGCCGTGAACGAAGCGCCTCCGATAGTCGCAAAAAAGACTCCGGAAGAAAATCGTCAAAAAAGAAAAATGGCTTCTTTTAGTTAATTGTATATTAAAAAAATACGCTTAGGCGTATTTTTTTATTTAGTTTACTGACTTAAATTAGGATTTAGATTAATGAAGTACTTTTTATTTGTTTGCCTTACTATGTTTAGTGTTCTTGGAATTGCCCAGGAAAATCAAAATACCAACGATTTAGAAAAACTATCTGCGATCGTGGTAAATGCCCAAACAGAGGAGCTTTTGGAAAGCGTTCATGTAATCAATCTCAATCAGGTAAAGGGTACCATCACCAACCAAAAGGGAGAATTCTCCATTACAGCGGCCGTTAACGATACCCTATATCTTTCCTATCTTGGTTTTAAGACCCAAAAGATTAGGGTAACCAATGATATGTTCAAGTTCAAGAACACCAAAATAGCCTTAACAGAATTGGCCTATGCCTTGGAAGAGGTCATTGTTAAACCATACCAACTTACAGGGTATTTGGAGATAGATGTAAAAAACCTACCTATCAATGAGGGCTTTCAATATAGTATTTCGGGTCTCTCTAAAAGTTATGAGGCAGGGAGCAAGAACCCTAGCGCCGTTACAAAGGTTTTGGGAGCTATCCTAAATCCGGCTGACCTCTTACGGAATCTTTTTGGCAAAAAACCAAGAGAAATGCGGAAGTTGAGAATGGTAAAGGACGAGGATGAAATAAGGGACCTATTAGCTTCCAAATTTGACCGTGAACTGCTCACAGAACTACTACAGATTGAAAAAGTGGACATTGAAGACATCCTCAACAACTGCAATTATTCCAGCTCCTTTATAAAAACAGCAAATGATCTTCAAATCCTAGATGCTATTAGCAGCTGTTATGAAGATTTTAAGGTGCTCAACAGAAAAAGATAGAATATCCTTTATCACGTCTTCTTGGACGACCTGGATTCAGGAATCACGCTGCGTAAGGCATGAATTTCCCGTTCTGAAATAAATTTTCATTTTCAGTTTTCATTTTATAGCTTTAGAGAAAATTGTAGGAAATGAAAAAACTGCTAATTGCCACTGCAATTATTGCACTTACTATAGCGTGTAAAGAGCAAAAAAAACAAGAGGTTGCCAATATCAATACCGCAACAGATTCAATTCCAACTACAAAAGTCACCAAACCCTTTGTTTGGGAAGGAGCCAATATTTACTTTCTGCTGACCGACCGTTTTAACAATGGCAATCCAGATAATGATGTAAGTTTCGAAAGAAATGAGGAAACTGGTGAATTAAGAGGATTTATGGGTGGGGACATTCAGGGAATCACCAAAAAAATAGAAGATGGGTATTTCACTGAACTAGGTGTCAATGCCATCTGGTTTACCCCTGTTGTTGAACAAATACATGGTGGCACAGATGAGGGCACTGGAATGACCTATGGCTATCATGGCTATTGGGCTAAGGACTGGACAGCATTAGATCCTAACTTTGGAACCAAAAAAGACTTGGAGAAACTTGTGAAGACCGCCCACAAAAATGGCATACGCGTTTTATTGGATGTTGTGCTGAACCATACTGGACCGGTTACTGAAAAAGATCCTTTATGGCCATCGGAATGGGTTCGTACAGAACCTGTGTGCGAATTTACGACCTATGAGAATACAACAAGTTGTGTCCTTGTTGATAACCTACCAGATATCCGCACAGAGACTGACGAAGGTGTTGCAATACCTGATGCTCTATTGGCTAAATGGAAGAATGAAGGACGCTTGAGTACCGAATTGGATGAACTACAATTATTTTTTGAGCGCACCGGTTACTCCAGGGCACCTAGGTTCTACATTATCAAATGGCTTACTGATTATGTGAATGATTACGGGATTGACGGATTTAGGGTAGATACCGTTAAACATTCCACAGAACAGGCGTGGGCCGAACTATACAAGGAAGCTTCCTTTGCTTTCGAAACCTGGAAAAAGAAACATCCAAATCTTATCCTCGATGAAAATCCATTCTATATGGTAGGTGAGGTATACAATTATGGCATTTCTGGCGGTAGGGAATATGATTTTGGAGATAAAAAGGTAGACTATTTTAATTATGGCTTTAAAAGTCTCATCAATTTTGAATTAAAGTACGATGCTCAGAGCAGGGACTATGAAAAGGTATTCAAGAAATATCACGAACTTTTAAATTCCAAGTTAAAAGGTAAAAGCGTTTTAAATTACCTCACTTCCCATGATGATGGCAGCCCGTTTGACAAAGAACGAAAAACACCGTATTACGATGCAAATATTTTGTTATTGACCCCTGGGGCCTCACAAATATACTATGGAGATGAAACCTCTAGAAACTTAACGATAGCGGACACAGAGGGTGATGCCACCCTGCGCTCCTTTATGAACTGGGAAGAATTGGATAGTATTCCTGAAAAACAATTACTTCTTAAACATTGGCAAAAATTAGGTCAGTTTAGGAACAATCATCCTGCAGTAGGGGCTGGTGATCATAAAATGCTCTCATCAAAACCGTATGTATTTAGCAGAAGCTATGTCAATAGCGATTTTAAAGATAAGGTCGTGGTAGGTCTAGACCTGCCAAAAGGCAAAAAAGAAATAACCGTAAAGGGATTCTTTGGAGATGGGACCAAATTAATGGACACGTTCTCAAATACCGAAGTTGAAGTTAAGAAAGGTAAAGTAACTTTGGACAATGAGTTCGATATGGTGCTATTGGAACTCAAAAAATAAGCAGACTGCAACAAATACGTTAGTCATGTTTCAAAAAACTGCTTAAAAACACCTTTTTTGTACAGATGAAGATAAACAGGAGGAATTTTGTCATAAGACTACTCACTGGGGTTACCGGTATTTTTGGTCTCTTGGTGTTGGACGGATTCTGGTTTGAAAAGTATATCATCAGTTGGACCGAATACGATATTTCTGAGCGGGAAGATCAAAAGATAAAGTCCATTCAAATTACAGACATGCATTTAGATGAAATTAAAACCTTTCATCATGCAATTGCGCTACGCATCAACAAAGAGCAACCAGACGTCTTATTTATAACCGGAGACGCCATCAACTACAATAGCAGACTGCCACTCCTCAGCAATTTTCTCGGATTAATAGATCATTCCATATACAAGGTTGCTATTTTGGGCAATGTTGAATACTCCGGAAACGTTGATATCCAAGCCTTAAAAAAAGTATACCACGATAATAATGGGGAGCTTTTGGTGAATGAAAATTGCAGTCTAAAAAAAGGGGAAAGAACACTTAATATCATCGGTTTGGATGATTACATCGGAGGTAATGCAGACTTCTACAAAGCCGCTAAAAACGTTGATAAAACTTTGGAGACCATTGTCCTTAACCATTGCCCAGGTTACCGAGACGACATTGAACGAATCAACCGTAGATTGGGAACCAAGATTAAACTCATATTATCCGGGCATACCCATGGTGGGCAAATAACTTTTTTTGGAAAAATATTGTATACTCCCGGGGGTAGTGGCAGGTACGTAAAAGGCTGGTATGAAAGTAAGGAAACCAAAATGTATGTCTCCAAAGGAATAGGCACAAGTGTAATACCTGTAAGGTTTGGCGCAAGGGCAGAGGCCTCAATATTTTATATCTAGCTTACTGCTGGGAATGTAGGGCCAACCTATTGCCTTCTGTATCAATGAACAATGCCATAAAACCATGCCCGCCTCCAATCTCTTTTTTGGCCTGAATTATTTTTCCTCCCGCTTTTTCAAGCTTGTCGAGTGGTACGGAAACATCCTTGCATGAAAAATAAAGTAAAGGTCCAGCTTTTTCACTGGGTTCATACATATCATGCTGTACCAAGGAACCTGGAGCACCTGATTTACCCGAAGCAAAGGGAAACCATCCCATTTTAAGACCTCCTAAATCGTGCACCTCTATGGTAATATCAAATACGGCTTCGTAAAACTTTTTTGCACGCTCCATATTGTTTACCGGAATTTCAAACCAACCAATCATATTATGTTCCATAACTAACTTTTTTCAAGTACTACTTTTAGATCTCTTAAACCTTCTTCAAAATCCTTCCCCACCATTTTGTCCATATTCATAAAAAGGGCCATAATTGTCATGGGAAAAGCATTTCTACCCTTAAATCCCCAAATTACCTTGGTAATATTGGGAGAAACCTCCTCTGCGATTAAATAGCAATCCGAGGTTGATTTAAACGGCTTCATGAAGCGCAGTTCACCTTCCATACGTTCCCCTTCAACAATTTTGGTAATCTCCTGCTCCCCTTCCCCAACTTTCTTCCCTTTCCAGTAACTTATCGCTCCAACTTCCCCATCCGTTCCGGTAAATCTTTTTTCCATATCCGGCTCCTTTTTATCCCATGGGGACCACTTTTGTTGGTTTTTTAAATATTTCAAATACTCAAAAACCTCCGCTTTTGGCTTGAAAATTTCTATTGACCTGGAAACATCGTAATGTTTTGGTCCTAAAACAGATAGGATAACAATTAAAAGTACAATTGCTAAAATAATGTAAAGTATAGTGGTCATAGCTTCCAATGGTTTAGCTGTATTTAAATATAGTGAATATTTGTTATTTTTCGTTGTAGTAGCGCTCTAGGATATCATCTATACTTTTGATGGATTTTTTTGTCCAGTCCAGCATCTTCTCCTTCTTTTCCTCCTCGGTTAGTTGCCATGGGAGCTCCCCATTTCTCAAATCAGAGGTCAGCTGCTGTAGTATTATTGCTGCAGCTACAGAAATGTTGAGGCTTTCGGTAAAGCCCACCATGGGAATCTTTAGAAAGCCATCTGCATTATTCATCACCTCCTCGCTCAAACCATCTCTTTCTGTACCGAAAAAAAGGGCTGTCTTCCCTGTCAACTTAAACTCGTCCAGGAAACTGGAATCATTATGAGGTGTAGTTGCTATAATTTGATACCCCTTATTTTTAAGTGTTGTAAGGCAATCTTTTGTGTTGTTGTACCGATGAACATCTACCCATTTCTGGGCTCCCATAGCTATTTCGGAATCAAGACTTTGTCCATACCTGCTTTCTATTAGGTGCACCCCTTGCACTCCAAAAACATCACAACTTCTTACTACGGCGCTAGTATTATGTATTTGGTACACATCCTCAACTGCAACAGTAAGGTAATTTGTGCGTTGTTCCAATATCTTTATAAACTTCGCCTTGCGTTCTGGAGTTATAAATTCCTCCAAATAACTTAAAAGTTGCTCATCCATCATACATCGAATATACTAAAATCTCTATTTTTATACTGTAACAAGTATTAAGTAAGGAGCAATGAGAAAAAAAATAGTAGTGCTTACCGGGGCAGGGGTCAGTGCTGAAAGTGGCCTTAAAACCTTTAGGGATTCCAATGGTTTATGGGAGGGACATGATGTCATGGAAGTTGCCACACCACAAGGATATGCCAACAATCCAACTTTGGTACTCAATTTTTACAACCAGAGACGAAAACAGCTTTTTGATGTACTACCCAATGAGGCCCATATGGCTTTGGTACAATTGGAGGAGTCGTATGATGTGACCATTATTACCCAAAACGTTGATGACCTTCATGAGAGGGCGGGTAGTACTAATGTGATTCATTTACATGGAGAATTATTAAAGGTCAGAAGCAGCATTGATCCAGATGTCGTCATGGACTGGAAGACCGATCTTAAATTAGGGGACACATGTGACAAAGGGAGTCAGTTGCGACCACATATTGTGTGGTTTGGGGAAGAAGTACCCATGTTCGACAAAGCTATTGAAATTACACAAGAAGCAGATATCCTCATGATCATAGGCACCTCCATGCAAGTATATCCTGCGGCCAGCCTCGTGCATTTTGCCCCGACACATTCTCCTATATATTTTATTGATCCAAAACCTAATATGTCGCCATCGGCATTTGAGAACCTTGTTATCATTCAAGAATCAGCCGCTAAAGGTGTACCTACTGTGGTTGAGGGCCTAATTGATAAAGGACTCTAGATTTTTTTGCCCATGTCATGACCATTTCCTTTTGTGCCGGGGTTAACCGAGCCTCTTTATGGGTCCAAGTATATTCCTTTAGTGGCATTTCCCCGGCTTCTACCTCTTCTACCAATTCCTCCAATTTATGGTCCTTCTTTTTGGAAGTGTAATTTTCCCAATCCGAAAAATTTAAGTGTTTTTTTCCATCCTTTACATGGTCTGCCAGCCAATAGGACACCGGAGCAATATTATTATACCACGGATATACCGTATTATTACTATGGCAATCGTAACAGGTAGTCTCTAAAATTAGTTTCACTTCTCGTGGCGGATTCGTTTCTGAAAGAAAAACGGCGGTATGGTCCCCAATTTCCACATTCTTCGCAGGCCTATAAAATTGCATGGCCATGAACACGATCAATAAAATCCACCCTATCTTTTTTGCTAATTTCATATTGAAAGAATTGAAAAAGAAAAATACTAAATTTAGGACCAAGAATGCATTTTTCCACTGAATAAAATCCAAACACTTTTCTATTTAGATTATGACAAATAGCTATCAATTTATAATAGAATTCCACTAACAATCAGTTTTTGAATAAATAATACAATTTAAACACAGAATGTTCATCCTATGCCCCTTATAAACTTTTAAACTCCTTAAGTAATAACTATCTTTGACCCTTTCAAAAAAATAACCAATTCCCTATAAGATGTCATTAAACGAATTAAATGCCATATCCCCTATTGATGGGCGCTACAGAAGCAAAACGGTTACATTGGCCCCGTATTTCTCTGAGGAGGCACTGATCAAATATAGAGTTCGCGTTGAAATTGAGTATTTTATCGCCCTTTGTGAAATACCTCTTCCACAATTACAATCTTTTGATCCTTCCAAATTTGACGCCCTTAGGGATATCTATAAAAACTTTGATACCGCAGACGCAGAGGCCATCAAGGAAATAGAAAAGGTGACCAACCACGATGTTAAGGCCGTGGAGTATTTTATAAAAAAGGCATTTGATGCTTTAGGCTTACAACCTTTTAAGGAGTTTATCCATTTTGGACTTACCTCTCAGGATATAAACAACACTTCAATTCCCCTTTCCATAAAAGAGGCAATGAACGAGGTTTATGTTCCCCAATATATGGAGCTGCTTACCAAATTACAGGAATTGGCCAATGAATGGGCAGCAATACCTATGTTGGCAAGGACCCATGGACAGCCTGCCTCCCCCACTAGATTAGGAAAGGAAATAGAGGTTTTTACTACCCGCTTAAAAGAACAGTTCAATTTATTGAATGATATACCTAGTGCCGCAAAATTTGGCGGTGCCACAGGAAATTACAACGCCCATAAGGTTGCCTACCCAAAGGTGGATTGGAAAAATTTTGGTGAAACCTTCGTACAGGGAAAATTAGGACTGTACCATTCCTTCCCGACCACCCAAATTGAGCATTACGACCATATGGCCGCCCTTTTTGATACTTTAAAGCGAATCAACAATATTATCCTAGATCTGGATAGGGACTTTTGGACCTATGTTTCCATGGATTATTTTAAACAAAAAATTAAGGCCGGTGAAGTTGGATCTTCGGCTATGCCCCATAAGGTAAACCCTATAGATTTTGAAAATTCGGAAGGGAACTTAGGAATTGCGAATGCCATATTTGAGCATTTATCAGCAAAACTACCAGTATCAAGGCTACAGCGTGATTTAACAGATAGCACTGTTCTAAGAAACGTAGGCGTTCCTTTTGGACATACCTTGATCGCTTTTCAATCGACCCTAAAAGGTTTGAACAAATTATTATTGAACAAAGAAAAGTTTGAACAGGACCTGGAGAATAATTGGGCGGTAGTAGCAGAAGCCATACAGACCATTTTAAGACGGGAAGCTTATCCAAATCCGTATGAGGCACTAAAGGGTCTTACCCGGACCAATGAAAGAATAAGCCAACAATCTATTGCCAATTTTATAGATACTCTGGAGGTATCAGAAGCGATAAAAACAGAACTAAAGGCAATTACACCTAGCAATTATACCGGGATATAGTGCTTTTATAGCAGTACAACAATTTATTTGGATCACAAATAATTTTCAAAAAGACCACTCTTAAGTGGTCTTTTTTATATTTTGCCCTTACTTTCTTTCACCTACAGCCCCTTTGTAGTATTTTAGACAAAGAATCATTAACGTTGGTCATGCGCACCAATATTAAGGTTTTGCTCCTATATCGCTTTTCTATAAAAAAGAGGGATCTTAACCACCCAAATAACTAAATTGAAAACAAATGTGCAAACCCATATAAATTTTTTAATAATGGAAAATATTTTCAAAATAGAAGATGCCGTCTCCAAACTTTATAACAAATTGGACGGATGGCTGGATGCGATCATTTTAAAGCTCCCCAATATAATCATGGCCATAGTGGTTATGATATTGTTCTATATTTTGGCCAGGATAATTAGAAACCTTCTAAGGAAATTATTGGCAAAAACCGACAGTCAAAAATCTGTGCAGGACATTATTGGTAAGATCGTATTTGTATCCATCATGCTTCTCGGTTTTTTTGTTGCTTTGGGGGTTTTGGAACTGAACAAAGTTCTCACGAGTATCTTGGCCGGGGCAGGTGTATTAGGTCTTGCAATTGGTCTGGCCTTACAAGGCACGTTGAATAACACTTTTGGCGGCATGATCCTTTCCTTTATGCCGAATTTAAAAATTAATGATTTTATAGAATCTGATGGTTATTCGGGTTTTGTTTCGGAAATCAACCTAAGAAATATAGTGCTTCGACAACCTGATAATAATTACGTGATCATACCTAATTCAAATTTCATAGATGGCACCTTTACCAACTATTCCCTTTCTGAAAGAAGTAGAATCTCTGTTGCCTGTGGTGTTGGTTATGAAAGTAGCCTCCAAGATGTCGAAGATTTGGTGGTTAGACTCATCGCCGAAAATTTCGAACAAAAAGGGAATGAATCTGTAGAGTTCTTTTTTACCGAATTTGGCGACAGTTCTATTAATTTTATAACGCGATTCTGGATTGACATGGTAGACAATAAACAGAAATTGGCAGCAACACATAAGGCTGTTAAGATCATTAAAGAGCATTTTGACAAACAAAACATCAATATCCCATTCCCAATCAGGACATTGGATTTTGGCAAGAACAACTTACAGGTAATGGTAGACAAAAATTCGGATAACGCCTAAGCAGCCTCCGTTGCAAGGAAGTCTACGAGTCCTCATATTATAAAAAAACCTGCATCAATTAGCTCGATGCAGGTTTTTTTATGTTTCTATATTGATTGCTTAGCCTTTCATAAACTCTTGCAGACTTCCAAGCCCTTCCCCTTTGTAGTCAGATTTTTGCAAGGCCTTCATGAGGGTCATTAAATGGGCCGGGTTCATGTCATCTCCCAATACCCTGATCAATGCAAAACCTTGATCTTTACTGGAACCATATATGATTACCTCATCTATCGCATCTTCATCGCCCAGGTATTTGACTACCCCATTACCGTAAGATGATTTCAATTTCATCAATTCCACGAATTTATCTGACTTCAGGATTGCACTCACCTTTGCACTTTCCATTTTAAATTCAGTAGCGTTCTCAGACGTTTTTTTAAACGCCAATACATTCAGCTTTTTCAATGATTGTATTGCCTTCTTTTCTTCTGAAGATAGTTCCGCCTTGTCCAAGTTGAGAATACTGGCAGGTATATCAATAGAGATGAAATTTGGATTGTCCGAATTGTCCACATAATATTCCTGTAAACTCTGATTGGAAGAACAGGCCGCCAATAGCCCAATGGCCACTAAAGCCAATAGGGATTTTTTGATTGCTATTTTCATAGGATTACTTTTTATTGTTTTTTCCTGCCTTGTTCAATTCTTGGGGCAGATTCATCTTCTTGGTCAAGGAATTAATTTTGTTTAAGTCAATATCCCCTGTCAATGAAAGTAATACGGTTTCTACCTTACGGCCATTAACATCCATGTTCGCATTGTTAATGCCGGTCACGAACATCAGCAATTCACTTACATGATCATCGTCCTTACCACTTTTAATATAAAACTTAACGTTGGCATCCTTATCCTTTACCCGCATAAGTTCTACCAAAGATGTTGTTTTTAAGTACTTGTCCACAGATAATTTCATGTCGGCAGATATGCCCTTGTCTTCAGTAATAAACACCTTTAAGTTTTTGATACTCTTGGCAATTTCCATAAAATCTTTTGCCTCTGGCTCGTCAACATTCACTTCTATTTTGCTCAATAATTTGAACATACTCTCATTGACCACCACTGCGCTCACTTTGTCCAAATCTTCATATTTATCGAACATGGATTGTGAAAACCCTGCAAAGGGTAATAAGGCTACTGCTAGTATTGCGAAAATCTTTTTCATTTCTTTTACTTTTAATTGTTGTTGTAAATTTTTTGTTTTGTTACTTCAAATTCATTTAAATAGGCCACTTTTTCTGTTCCTCGACTGAAATTTTCAGCCAAAAGGGTCAAAGCCTTCTTTGTTTGTTGATAAGCGTACTCCGCTTCTCTTTTTTCTTGGTATCTATTACCAAAATATATGCCACATGCAAGAACTGCTACTGCTGCAACGGATAACCATCTAAAGTGCTTTTTTCTAGGTTTTAATGGTACCTGCTTTGTAAACTGTTCTTCTTTGGCTTTGGAAAAGAATTGAAACAAAGGAATGTACTGCTCTAAATGGGGTGCTACTTTTTCATTTAGGAAATACTCCCTCAAAACTTCCTCCTCGGCCACCGTTGTGGTAGCCTCAAAGTACTTTTCCATTAATTTATCTATTCTATCCAATTCCATAGCTGTGTTTTTCTTTTAATTTTTCTCTTACCTCTTTTCTGGCCCTTGACAAGGCTACCCTTACAGCGGTTGGTTTCATATCCAACAACTCTCCTATTTCATTCAATTCATATTGCTCAACATCACGTAATTGTAATACCAACTTTTGTTGCGCCGGCAGGTTCTCCATTATTTTTTGCACCCAATCAACGCTGTCAATGGCTTCCATTTGACTTTGTAATGATGTATTTTCATCTTTATAATTACTGTGTACCAATTTTAAGTTTCCCGCCTCTTTCGACTTTAGACGGTCGAGACAAAAATTCTTGGTCATCGTCATAGCAAAGGCCTCTACATTATTATAATTGGACATATTGGTCTTTTTCGCCCAAAGCTTAAGCAAAATTTCCTGAGTTGCATCCTCCGCTTCCTCCTTTGAAATCAGCAAGCGCTTAGCCAGTCGATATAGCTTATCCTTAAAAGGCATCACCACATTTAAAAATTCTGCTTGTTTCATTATTGGTTTGGTTGCTGGGAACCATTAATTGGTTCTTATTATGAAGACGAAGTATAACGAAATATGTTACAAATAATTTTTTATTATTGATAATCTCAGTAATTTACAGCGTTATTATTCGACCATTATAAAAAAAGTTGCCCACTACCTCCCTCAATAAGTGCTATTTGCATCCATAAAGTTGGAACGGTATTTGAGCATGATGATTTAAAAGAAAATTTATGAAAAAGATGTATTTACTGTTCCTAGGAATAGGTATGTTCATTGCTAGTTGTAGTAAGGATGATAATTTAATTAACAATCCGGACACTCCAGATCCAATAGGAACGACAGATGTAACAGTGCAAAACTTTATGTGGAAATCCATGAACCTTTGGTATTTCTGGCAAGGAAACGTTTCCAACCTATCAGATACCAAATTTTCCACCGATGCAGAATATACTGCTTTTCTGGAATCCGAATCAGACCCAAAGCTTTTCTTTGATAATAAATTGCGCTTTTCTGAAGATAGGTTTAGTTTCTTTACCGATGATTATAACGAATTGGTGCAATCTTTTGCAGGCGTATCTAAAAGTAATGGTTTGGAATTTGGACTGTCTTTGTATGGGGAGGGAAATGACGTTTTTGGCTATGTACAATATATCATTCCCAATTCGGATGCTTCTACTAAAGCAATACAAAGTGGAGACATTTTTACTGGAGTCAATGGGGTTTCATTAACGGCCGATAATTATATTGACCTCTTATTTGGGGATGCAGACAGCTATACCTTAAATATGGCAGACATAAACAACAACACCATCACCCCAAATAATAGAGAGGTAGCCTTAACGAAGTTTGAAGGCTTGGTGGAAAATCCTGTCTTTATAACCAAAACAATTGAGGTAAGTGGTAAAAAAATTGGGTACCTCATGTACAATGGCTTCACCCGCAATTTTGATGAAGAGTTGAACAATGCATTTGGCACATTAAAAGCAAATGGAGTTACCGATCTGGTTTTGGATTTTAGATATAATCCTGGAGGTTCTGTAAACTCTTCCCGATTACTATCCAGTATGGTATACGGCACCAATACCGACCAATTGTATATCCGTCAACGGTGGAACAGCAAAATTCAACCCCAGTTGAGTTCTGCCCAGCTTGAGGACTATTTTGCTGATAAAACAGGCGAAGGGAGCAACATAAATACCTTGAACTTGAATAAAGTATATATTCTGGCTACCGGTAATTCAGCTTCTGCCAGTGAATTGGTAATGAATGGCTTGGACCCTTATGTAGAAGTAGTTCATATAGGGACCAAAACTAGGGGTAAAAATGAATTCTCTATTACCTTGGTGGATAATGCCTCCAATAATTATATTTATGGAGCTTCCTCTGAAAAAAATATCAGAGCCAACAACTCTTGGGGAATCCAGCCACTAGTGGGCAGAAACGAAAACTCCGTTGGATTCTTTGATTACACAGCAGGTTTTACGCCAGATATTGAGCTTCGCGAAGACTTGGGCAATCTTGGAGAACTTGGTAGCGTAAACGAGCCTTTGTTGGCTAGGGCCATACAAGAAATCACTGGAGTTTCAAGTAAAGTTGATTTTACGGTTAAAATGCCAGTGGACTTGCTGAGCAGTTCTAAAATGTTTACGCCTATGCGCGATAACATGTATTTGGACAAACCACTTCCTACTTTTGAAAAATAAAGAAAGTATTAAGCAAATAAAAAAAGGGCTTGGTAATTGAACCAAGCCCTTTTTTATGTGCCAATAGTGAGTTTAATTAAAATAAATCCCTCCTGGAATGATCCCCGTTGTTAATGTTTTAATGGCACTGTTGTTAGTTAAGTCATAGACAGTCAAAGTTCCCTGACTCGCAAAGTCCTTGGCATCCGTCCCATAAAGCTTACCATCGGCAACGGCCATCGTGTAGAAAGAAACCCCTCCAAATTTTGGGCCAGAAGGTAATGTAGTATCAGAGGAGTTTATTTTGTAGATAGCTCCATTTAATTGATAGTACAAATCAACGCCATCCGTGCATAAAAGTCCAGGGTGATCTGTAGATTGGAATTCCCATGTGTTAACAATGGAATTAGAGGTGGTATTTATCTTTGTAAGTACCCCTGCCGTTTCATTATTGGTATAACTAGGATTTCCTCCAGAGAGCACCCATAAGTTGCCCTGTGCATCCAAAACGAGGGAATTTGGCACATCCCCGACAATTATAGTTTCCAAAATGGTATTGGTGCTGGCATCTATTGCAGTAATCTTATTGTTTTGACCATAGGCCCCCTGATGCGCTACATAAATGGTATTGTCCTTTACTACAATATCCTCTGGCCCCAAGACTACGGGAATAGTCCCCTCCACGGTGAAGTTTTGCAAATTAATGATTGCTACATAATCATCTGTCTCATCAAACGGATCCCCCCAGTTGGTCACATATCCGGTATTGTTTGCTGAGGCAAAATACCTGGGGTTATCCAATCCTTCAGTAATACTGCCCATTTTTTCGAAGGTGTACCTATTAACAATAGTTATCTTATTGGAATTATTGGCCACGATATAAGCTTGGTCCCCATCAAATCCAATCGACTGGACAATGTTACCTAAATCTTCTCCATTCACCTTATTGTATAAGGAGCTTTCTGTAATGGTTAGGTCATTGGAAATAAAAGTTACCGTACCCGTGCCATTCCCAAATGGACCCTCATTGGACACCAAAATTCCACTTTCATAGGCCCCTAAAGGTTCTTGTGGTGTTTCAGAATC
>JBFIGS010000036.1:0-15202 GCA_041602195.1 Sediminicola sp.
ATGCCAAAAAGGCCAAGATCACAGCACCCGAAACAATCATATTTCGCGATACCCAAGGGGCGTTGGAACTTCCGTTGTACTTCACGTACTTTACTCCTCTTGCTCTGTTGTTCTGGATTTCCAGTACAAATCCCATTACAAAATGAACGATCACCCCAGCGATCAAGATCGGCTGAAGTAGATATTGCACCAATGGATTGTAACCCATGAAGTGCGACCATTCGTTAAAAGTGTCGGGAGCAATTACCGAAGTAATGTTGATGGTAAAATGTTGCCCAAGAAATAAGACCAAAAAAAGGCCAGATAAAGCCATTACTACTTTTCTGGCGATAGATGATTTTGTCAAACCACTCATTAGTTATTAGTTTTAATGACAAATTTACAGTACAGGAGAGTTATTAACAAACTTTAGACAGTATTACTGCTATTATTTAGAACCAGTTTAAAGAACTTTTCAACAAGTTTAAGTTTTAGGGCGAAAACGATTTAGATTTTTCAAAAATGTTGAACAAAAGCATAACTTAATTTTTAGATTTTTTTAACGACTTAGGCGTAAATTTGTCCCTATCTTTTTATGAAAGATAATCCTGGAGCTTATGACCTAAACCTCGGAAAGTCTTACTTTTGGAGACAGATTTATGGTATCAGGAAACGGTTCCCTGTAAGAGAATAAGGAAAAGAGATATGGAATTAGTAAAAGAAAATAAGGATATCGTAATAAAGGGGGAGCGTGTAGCTCCGGGACAACAAAAATTGTTACACATCAATATAGATCGGCTCCCAACGGGAACGATGATCGACATCCCTATTTACGTTTTCAATGGGAAAGAACCTGGGCCAACGGTGCTTATTCAGGCAGGTCTTCATGGAGATGAGATCAATGGGATTGAGATCGTACGACGGATGTTACACAAGAAATATTTCAAGGTGAAAAGAGGTGCGGTTTTAGTGGTGCCTTTATTGAATGTCTTCGGATTTATACATTTTTCCCGTGATGTGCCGGATGGTAAGGACGTGAACAGGAGTTTTCCAGGAAGCAAAACGGGGTCTCTGGCCAGTAGGATTGCCCATCACTACACTTCAGAAATATTCTCTCAGATCGATTATGGTATAGATCTACATACCGGGGGTGCCCGTCATAACAACTTCCCTCAGGTACGGTATACGGAAGGAGACCAGGCCAGTAAGCAAATAGCGGACATCTTCAATGCTCCACTTACTTTTTCTTCCGACCTGATCAATAAATCTTTTCGCAAGGCCAGCTTTAGAAAGGGAATCCCAACGATAGTTTATGAGGCAGGGGAAAGCATGCGTTTTGATGATTTTGCCATCAAACGGGGGATTCAAGGGATTCTAAACGTACTGATCAATTTTGAAATGATAGACAGGATCAATCCTTTGTTAAAAAAGCAAGAGCGAAGTAAATATCTTTTGTCCAAAAAATGGTTGCGGGCCCCAACGGCAGGGATGTTTATCCCAAAGGTGACCAATGGTTCTGAAATTACAAAAGGGCAGGTATTGGGCATTGTTGCAGATACCTTTGCCACTTATAACAAGGAAATAAAGGCGCCCTATGATGGATTTGTATTTTGTATCAACAATCAGGCTGTGGTGAACCAGGGGGATGCCCTTTTTCACGTTGGGAAATAAGGAACTTGTTCTGATTGATTAAAAAACAAGTTCAATACTCGGATATAAAAAGCCCCGATCCAATAGATCGGGGCTTTTTAATTGTACGAGAATTCAATTGGACTATTTCAATTCGAAAGTAACTTTTTCTGTGCTCCCATTTCCAGAAACCTCCAGGGTGTATTTTCCTTTGGGCAGGTACGTTTTACCATTTCCTGCTTCCTTCAATTCCATTTTGTTTTTCTTTAGAAATGCAGATTTTCCTGCCTTGGAGAAGGCTACATCATAAGACAGCACATTAAAACCTTTATCGGCTTGTATTTGAGCCTGACTCACCTCTATACCGTCATCGGTCAAAACTTTGGACGTAAAATCACCAGACTTGGTCGTGTAAAATGTAAGGTCTATTCCTGGGGTGCTGGGTTTGGACCATGAGCTCCACGAATTGCCCCATCTTCCGGAATGGTTGATATCCTCAACCTTGAACACCACAAGATTTTTGTTGAGGTCACTGGTTTTCATTTGCTGTAAGTTCCCAATATCGGCCTTGTAAATACTACGGCCATGGGTGCCAACCAATAAATGTTTCGCCTTTGCCTGTATTTTTAAATCGTGCACTGCGACCTTTGGAAGTCCTTCTGAGAAAGCCTCCCAAGTTGCTCCTTGGTCAAAAGAAACATAAACCCCATTGTCAGTTCCTACAAACAATATATTTTCATTGGTGGGGTCCTCAATAATGACATTAACAGGAGATACCGGAATGTTATTTGCAATGTTTTTCCAAGTCTTCCCGTAATCGTTGCTCATATATATATAAGGGGTAAAGTCATCCCATCGGTATCCGTTCAGGGTGACATATACCCTTTCCTTTTTGTGTTGCGAGGCCACCACTCGGCTCACCCAAAGTTCAGAGGGTTTGTTAGTACCGGTCGGATTTAAAAGCTCCCAGCTGTTGCCACCATTTTGTGTTACCTGAACAAGGCCATCATCACTACCGGTATAGATCAATCCAAACTTAAAGGGAGATTCGGAAATGGTCGCTAAAGTACCATAAGCCACGTTGCCTTCTTTTCCTCCATTTGTCAGGTCTCCAGAAATGGTTTCCCAATCATCGCCTTGGTTCATGGATCTGTGTAATTTGTTCCCTCCCAGATATATGATATCCTGGTTATGGGAAGAGAGTAAAATTGGGGTCTGCCAATTAAAACGATATGGGGTTTCACCCAATTCGTGCTTTGGTTGAATATAAGTTTGTTTGTCCTTTTCCAAATCCAATCTATAATAGTTTCCAAACTGATATCCGGTATAGACAATGTTGTGGTTCCTGGAGTCGATCTGCACCTGCATACCATCTCCGCCCATAATCGATTTCCAAGGGTAATGTCCATTTTGGTGCCACTCTGTGTTCTCCTCGGAATTATGGGCACCTACCCAAACGCCATTGTCCTGAAGTCCACCGTATACATTATACGGCTCTTCATTGTCCACATTGATGTAGTAAAACTGCCCTACGGATGGGGTGTTGTTCTTGATCCAATGGGCACCATCGTCGTAGGAGATATTGACACCCCCATCATTACCGTTCACAATATGGCCGGACATATTTGGGTCGATCCAAATTGAATGGTGGTCAGAATGCACGTTGTCCCCATTGATGGAAGTATATGTTTTTCCACCATCGTCGGACTTAATAATAGGAACCCCTGCCAAATACACCTTATCCTTATTATTGGGATCAACGGCAATCTGGGCAAAATAATACCCGTAGCTATAAAATAGGTCGTCTATGTATTTTTCATTGCGCTTCTTCCAGGTTTTTCCTCCATCCTCACTTCTATAAACTTCGGCACCTACAACAGGCGTATCGAACAACATGGAATTGGCATCCTCCAAATAATTGGCGATATCTATGGGTTTTACTGTGCCGCTTTCTACCAATTGCTTTACGTTATTGGCGCGGTATTTTTCTTGAAAACCATTGGTCTTTAAGAATTCATTTAATTTTTTGTCCTCCAACTTCAGGAAGGTTTCTACGCTCATGGTTTTAAAATCCTCCTTGCTCAGGCCTTCGGATTTTTTTTCAGTTTCGTTGGTTTTTTTACGTCTAAACTGACTGTCGTGAACGGCGTAAACCGTGTTTTCATCAAAGACGGCCAAGCCTATTCTACCAACACCCTCGCCAGTTGGAAATCCGCTTTGGGGAGTGGAAACCTTGTTCCAAGTAGTCCCTCCATCCGTACTTTTATAAATTCCGGACCCATTGCCATTACCGACAAAATCCCATGCCTTTCTATCCTTTTCCCAGGAAGCCGCATATTGGATATTGAAATTATTGGGAGCCATGGCCACGTCTATGATGCCCGCATCCTTGGAAACAAAAAGGGTTTTGTTCCATGTTTTGCCACCGTCCGTGGTTTTAAAGATTCCTCGTTCCTCGTTTGGAGAGTACAAATGTCCGGTAACACCAACCACTACCTCGTTTGGATTGGACGGGTTTAAGATTATTCTTCCGATATGGTGGGAGTCCTCCAGGCCCATTTGTTGCCAGGATTTACCCTTGTCCGTGGATTTTAAGAGTCCAATTCCCGCGTAGGAAGATCGGGATGCATTATTTTCTCCGGTACCTACCCAAATAGTTCCGGTCTTCCAATCAACGGCAATATCCCCCACATTCTGTGTCAGGCTATTGTCCATGACAGGGGTAAAAGATGTGCCATTGTTATTGGTGTACCATAACCCACCAGACGCATAGCCTACGTAAAATTCCGTTGGGTTGTTGGGGTTGACATCAATATCAACCACTCGGCCGCTCATGATGGAGGGGCCAATATTTTTGAATGGAATATTTTTTACCAAAGAACTGGCGTCCATAGACTCCTTTTGCTGGAGGGCTTTTTGGATTTCAGCCTTTTGGGTTGGGGCTATTTGAGCGGTTCCAATTACTGTGGATACCAAGATAACGGATAAGAAGAATTTTTTCATTGAAGTAAAATGAGTTAGAGAATAGGGGGTAAGTTAAGCAATTTGTTCCATTGCCAAAAGTGTTTGTGTAATAGGATAATTGTGATGGGTCCAAAGCGGAGCTTGGTATAAATAAAAGTTAAAGAAATTTAATTACTGGCCGCTTTTTTTTGATTGGATATTGATTTCGCTACTTTTGGGAAATTCGAAAAATCTGTGGGAATACCTAAAATAATGTGGCTGTAAAAAGCACTTGTTCTTGAGGTTGCCATGTAATAAGAAATTAATCAAAATCAACAGATGAAATACGATCTAATACCCAATTCATTATTTATTAAAAACCGCAAAAAGTTTATGGCCCAAATGAAGCCAAAGAGCATTGCTGTTTTCAATTCCAATGATGTATATCCTATAGGTGCAGATAGTACCTTGGCCTTTGAGCAACATCGGGATATTTTTTACCTAAGTGGTGCGGACCAGGAAGAAACCAGATTGCTTCTTTTTCCGGATGCCATGGATAAAAAGCACAGGGAAATACTTTTCGTCACCGAGACCAATGATCATATCGCTGTGTGGGAAGGTGAAAAACTGACCAAGGAAAAAGCTACTGAAGTTTCGGGGATAGAAACCGTTTATTGGTTGAGTGATTTCGACAAGATATTCTTTGACCTCATGACAGAGGCAGAAACAATTTATTTCAACACCAATGAGCATTACAGACAAGCTGTTGTCACCGAAACACGGGAAGACCGCTTCATTAAAAAATGTAAGGCAGATTTCCCAGCGCACCAAAGGGCAAAGAGCAATCCCATTTTGCAGGAGATCAGAGGTATTAAGGAGCCAGAGGAACTGGACATCATGCAGACGGCCTGTAATATCACGGAGAAAGGCTTTAGGAGGTTGTTGGGGTTTGTAAAACCTGGTGTTTGGGAGTACGAGATAGAGGCAGAGCTGATGCACGAGTTTTTGAGGAATAAATCCAAGGGCTTCGCCTACACTCCTATCATCGCCTCTGGTAACAATGCCAATGTGCTGCACTATGTGGTCAACAACCAACAGTGTAAGGATGGAGATTTGTTGTTGATGGATGTTGCGGCGGAATATGCCAATTATTCCAGTGACCTTAGTAGGACCATCCCCGTAAATGGAAAATTTACAGCACGTCAGAAAGCAGTTTATGAAGCTGTGCTCAGGGTGAAAAAGGAGGCGACCAAAATGTTGGTGCCGGGAACAATCTGGGCAGAATACCACAAAGAGGTAGGGCAACTAATGACCTCCGAGCTTCTTGGACTGGGATTATTGGACAAGGCTGATGTACAAAATGAAGATAAAGATTGGCCGGCGTACAAAAAGTACTTCATGCACGGGACCAGTCACCATATAGGATTGAACACCCATGATTATGGACTTTTAAAGACCCCAATGAAGGCAAATATGGTCTTTACCGTAGAACCTGGAATTTATATTCCTAAAGAAGGTTTTGGAATCCGTTTGGAAGATGATGTGGTGATCCAAGAAAAAGGTGAGCCTTTCAATTTAATGGGCAATATCCCAATTGAAGTTGAGGAAATTGAATCGTTGATGAATCAATAATGCCCAAGTTCCGAGATGGGTTCTTAAACAGCAATTGAATAACATTTAAAAAAAGAGGGGCTTTTATAGCCCCTCTTTTTTTGTCTAACTTATTGATTCCCTTTTGTTTTTGGAGACTTTTGTTCAAGAAGATTCGCAATTATAAAAGTTGCAAAAGCGGGCAATACCCACCCTAGGCTGTAGTCGCTCAAGGGAATCAATGGGTTTATCTTTTCCATGTAGTTCCCTAGGCTTATGCTGTTCATAAAATCGGGGATGCTAAAAAGGATAGTCATTACAATTACCGCCTTAAAAACAAAGGCCGTAGCCCATTTCTCCCGAACCACGTTGAGTAGGATCAGGACTATGGTGATAGGGTATATGAACATAAGGGCCGGCAAGGCTACAGCAATAATGTAAGCTACATCAAACTGCCCCATTAGGACACCCAACAGACAACCGATAACGGCTGTGGTGGTAAAGGCCAACTGTGATTCTTTAAATCGAGATTTTATGAAGTCGGCCGTACCAGTTACTATTCCTACCGCAGTAGTAAAACAAGCCAGACTAACCAAAAGACTTAAAAACAGATTGGCAGTGCTGCCGAGGGTATTTGTGCTTATACCTGTCAATAATGCAACCCTTGTAATTTGTGAATCAAACTTGTCAAACATCAGGGCGCCAGATAGGATCAACCCTGCGTAGATTAAAAAGAGGGCCAAGCCAGCCAACCAGCCTGCACGGCGGATAAGACTTTTTTTCTCCTGATAAGTACCTGTACTTTTTAAATTGATGGAAACAATGATCACTCCACCCACCACCACGGCGCCTATGGCATCAAAAGTCTGGTAACCTTCGAGGATGGCATCGGTAAATGGACTTTTAAACTGGGAGACCCCAAAATTGAAATCTTCAAAAAATAGGGTTGTGCCTATAATCAACAATAAGATTAAAATAATGGCCGGGGTCAGTATTTTGCCCAAAATATCCAATAATTTTGACCTGTTGATCACAAAAAGAAAAACTAGGGCAAAGTATATAATACTAGTAAGGAGATAGGGGGTTTCAAAAAAAGGTTGAATGGCGATCTCATGGGTCACCGAAGCTGTCCTTGGGGATGGCAAACCAATGGAAATAGCATAGATAATAATAGAATAGACCAGGCTAAACGTTGGGGACACTTTTTTGCCAAAATCGAAGATGGTTCCCTGTAGTTTTGCGTGTGCCAAAATTCCCATGATGGGGATAAGCACAGCGGAGATACAAAACCCGAGGGTCACCAGCCACCATAGATCTCCGGATTTAAATCCCAATAAAGGAGGTAATATTAAATTTCCCGCACCAAAAAACAAGGAAAAAAGGGCAAAGGCGGTGATTAGGGTTTCTTTGGTCTTATTCATATTTGGCAAAAAAAATCGAGCGAAAGATAGTGGAAAATCGCATACGGCAAAACGTGTATTTCATCGAACTAAAATAAGGGGGGTCGAGAAAAAAAGTTACGTTCATCGAAAAAAGTAAAAAAAACATCCAACTTACCCAATATAAACGTATCTAAAAGCGTTGTTAAATGAAAGCAGTTCAATGAGTTGCAATTACCCCGAAGAAACCTAGTCTAACTTTTGCATTTAAGGTCCCCAAACCGAACCAATGCGCACCTAAAAACCTACATTATGAAAAAAGTATTTTCTAACTACGGCACAAAGCTCAGCTCCTTTTGCTGCGGCATTTTTGGACATCACTACGCGGTATCAAAAAGAGTTACCTTTCACATTAAAGAGTACAAATGTATCCACTGTCAAAAGGAAGTGACTACGGATGTTAGTGGCAATCTTTCTAGGTTGACCCCTGAACGCCAGGATATCAATAATACCCTTGAGCATATATATCAGAAAAAACATAGGACTACCACGCAACAAGTCGCCTAATTAGTCATTGGAAAATGAATTCCAGCCCTGAGCGGTTAATGGAATTTTTGAATTGTTCCTGGAGATTAAATGTGCCCCTTCGTTTTGATCTGTCATGTGCCCCACGACGGTTAAATTGGGATTGCCTTTTATTTTCAGGAATTCTTTTTGGTCTATAGTGAACAATAATTCATAGTCCTCGCCTCCGCTCAGCGCTACCAAAGTGCTGTCTATATTAAATTCTTCACAGGCGGCAATTACGGTTGGATCCAAAGGAATCTTATCTTCGAACAAATTACACCCAACCCCACTCTGTTTGCATAAATGCAATATTTCTGATGATAGTCCGTCACTGATGTCGATCATGGAAGTAGGTTTTACATCCAGTTTCTTCAATAGTTCTATAATATCCCTTCTTGCTTCGGGCTTTAATTGACGTTCTACAATGTACGTATACATTGAGAGGTCCGGATTGCTATTCGGGTTCACTTTAAAAACCTCCTTTTCACGCTCCAAGACCTGAAGTCCGCAATAAGCGGCACCCAAATCTCCAGAAACCACCAAAAGGTCGTTGGGTTTTGCCCCATTTCTATAGGTGATATCTTCTTCTATAACCTCCCCAATTGCGGTGATGCTGATCAACATCCCCTTGGTAGAGGAAGTAGTGTCGCCCCCTACAACATCTACATTGTAGATTTCCGCGGCCAAGGCCACGCCGCTATAAAATTCCTCGAGAGCTTCCAATGGAAAACGGTTGGAAACGGCTATAGAAACCGTAACCTGGGTCGCTTTGGCATTCATGGCATAAATATCAGATAGGTTCACCATCACGGATTTATAACCTAAATGTTTTAGCGGCATATAGCTGAGGTCAAAATGGACCCCTTCAATCAATAAATCGGTAGAAATAACGGCCTTATTTTCTTTAAAGTCCAAGACTGCGGCATCATCGCCAATACCTTTAATGGAGGATTCATTTTTAAGGGTAAAATTTTTGGTCAGATGTTCTATCAAACCAAATTCCCCCAAAGACTCCAAAGATGTGTTTTCTGTGTTTTTATTTTCAAGCATGATGCAAAAATAAGAAGGATATGTCTGATTACTATAGAAATGGAATTTAATTTCCTGGATGACGGACAATAATTGTACATTGCTAAATTCTAAAATTGTAATACTATGAAAAAAGTAATTTTTGCGCTGGCTATTTTGGCTTTCTCGACCTTTTCATTGGTTTCTTGTAGAGAGACTAAAGAAAAAACAATTGTTATTGAAAAAGAGGCAGAAGAAGAAAAGGGCATCCTTGAAAGAGCGGGAGAAAAAGCGGACAATGAAGTAAATGAAGAAATTGATAAAAAAATTGAAGAAATCGGGGACGACAACTAAGATGGGCTAGATTGCCCAAGTGTATTTCCAAGTAAAAAAAACCAACAAATTGTTCTCGAAACTTTTTGTTGGTTTTTTTTGTTGTTTTGCGAATATTTAATTTCTTTAAAATTCATCGAACATAGGAAAATCCTATACCTAAATACGTTATATTAATGTTAGGACGTATGGGAAAACCCTACTTATACCTTATATTTGTAAATTATTTAGAATAAATCCAATTAGATATGATTAAAGTATCGGAAACAGCCAAACATAGAGTGGTCTCCCTAATGACGGAGGGCGGCTATAATGCGGAAAAAGATTATGTCCGTGTGGGTGTAAAAAGCGGGGGTTGCAGTGGACTTTCCTACGACCTTAGTTTTGACAATAAAATAGAAGAGTCAGATAAAATGTTTGAGGATAACGCGGTTAAGATCATTGTGGACAAAAAGAGTTTTTTGTACCTAGTGGGCACTACCTTGGAGTACTCAGGCGGACTAAACGGGAAGGGGTTTGTATTCAACAACCCAAATGCGCAGAGGACCTGTGGGTGTGGCGAGAGCTTCTCATTGTAACAGGAACTTATAGAATAAAGAATAATATGTAAAATCCCTTTTTGGGAGTAAAGTTGCTAATATGGCATATACAGAGGAAGAATTAAAGAAGGAGCTGGAGACCAAAGAATATGAATATGGTTTTTATACAGATATAGAGTCGGATACCTTTCCAAATGGTCTTAACGAAGATATTGTTATGGCTATTTCCAAAAAGAAGGAAGAGCCACAATGGATGACAGATTGGCGATTGGAAGCTTTCCGTGTCTGGAAGGAAATGACAGAGCCGGAATGGGCCAATGTAAATTACACCAAGCCAGATTTTCAGGCTATTTCCTATTATTCAGCACCAAACAAGAAGCCAAAGTATGACAGCATTGATGAGGTAGATCCAGAATTGTTGGAGACCTTCAAAAAGTTGGGGATCTCTTTGGACGAACAAAAGAAATTGGCAGGTGTAGCCGTGGATATCGTAATGGATTCTGTTTCTGTAGCTACTACTTTTAAAAAGACGTTGGCGGAAAAAGGAATTATTTTCTGTTCTATTTCAGAAGCTATAAAAGAGCATCCTGAATTAGTGCGCAAGCATTTGGGGACTGTGGTGCCTCAGAAAGATAATTTCTATGCAGCTTTAAATTCAGCGGTATTTTCTGATGGATCTTTCTGTTATATTCCAAAAGGAGTTCGCTGCCCAATGGAACTTTCCACTTACTTTAGGATTAACCAAGCAGGTACAGGACAGTTCGAAAGGACTTTGGTAGTTGCAGATGAAGGCAGTTATGTGAGTTATTTGGAAGGGTGTACCGCACCGTCCAGAGATGAAAATCAATTGCATGCAGCCGTGGTGGAACTTATTGCCCTGGATAATGCAGAGATAAAATATTCAACAGTACAGAACTGGTACCCAGGAAATAAAGAGGGTAAAGGTGGTGTGTACAACTTCGTGACCAAAAGAGGTATCTGTGAAAAGAATGCCAAGATATCCTGGACACAGGTAGAGACTGGTTCTGCAGTAACTTGGAAATATCCATCCTGTATTCTTAAAGGAGATAATTCCATAGGTGAATTTTATTCTATTGCTGTGACCAATAACCATCAGCAGGCAGATACAGGTACCAAAATGATACACTTGGGCAAGAACACAAGGAGTACCATTATATCCAAGGGTATTTCTGCCGGAAAATCACAGAACAGCTACAGAGGGTTGGTACAGATAAATAGCAGGGCAGAAAATGCCAGGAATTTTTCACAGTGCGATTCCCTATTGATGGGCAACGAATGTGGGGCCCATACGTTCCCATATATTGAAGTGAAAAATAAAACTGCACAGATAGAACATGAGGCCACCACCAGTAAGATCGGGGAGGACCAAATTTTCTATTGCAACCAAAGGGGAATAAATACGGAAAAGGCTATTGCCCTAATTGTAAACGGCTTTAGCAAGGAGGTATTGAACAAGCTGCCCATGGAGTTTGCAGTGGAGGCACAAAAACTATTGGAAATCAGTTTAGAGGGGTCTGTAGGATAACCGAGGACCATACACAATAAGAGTAAGTTACTATATATAAAAAATTGAACATGCTTAAAATCAACAACCTACATGCAAGTGTAGAAGACAAGGAGATACTTAATGGGATTAACCTGGAAGTAAAGGCAGGAGAGGTGCATGCCATCATGGGACCCAACGGTTCTGGGAAGAGTACTTTGGCTTCGGTGATAGCCGGAAAAGAAGAATTTGAAGTGACTGAGGGATCCGTGGAATTGGAAGGTGAGAATATGGAAGATATGTCACCGGAAGAAAGGGCCCATAAGGGTATTTTCCTTTCGTTCCAATATCCTGTGGAAATACCAGGGGTGTCCGTGACCAACTTTATGAAAACGGCCATCAATGAAACCCGAAAGGCCAAAGGTCAGGCGGATATGCCTGCCAATGAAATGTTGAAGCTGATCCGTGAGAAATCAGAACTTTTGGAAATCGATCGTAAATTTTTATCCAGATCCTTGAATGAAGGGTTTTCTGGAGGTGAAAAGAAGCGAAATGAAATTTTTCAAATGGCCATGTTGGAGCCAAAATTGGCCATCTTGGATGAAACTGATTCCGGATTGGATATCGATGCCCTTCGTATCGTTGCCAATGGGGTGAACAAATTAAAAAGCAAGGACAATGCGGTAATCGTGATTACGCACTACCAGCGTTTGTTGGATTATATAGTACCAGATTTTGTACATGTATTGCACAATGGTAAAATTGTGAAGTCCGGCGGCAAGGAATTGGCATTGGAGCTGGAAGAAAAAGGATACGACTGGTTAAAACCGGAAACTGCAGTATAATTGGAGTGAACAGCACGGGTTTGTGGGCATGACCAACAAAAATGGGTTGAGAACTGAAAATTGAAAAAAATGGATTTAAAAGAGAAATTGGTTTCTTCCTTTATGGCTTTTGAGAACAATGTAGATGTGGACCATCCGGTACACGACATCCGTTCGGAGGCCATTAAGAATTTTGAAACTAAAGGGTTCCCTACCAAAAAAGAGGAAGCTTGGAAATACACACCTTTGAATAGCCTGCTGAAGGTAGATTTCAGTGTGTTTCCTAAAAAAGAAACCTCTTTGGAATATAATGATGTAAAAAGGTATTTTTTACATGAGATAGATAGTTATAAGATTGTTTTTATCGATGGGGTGTACAGCTCTTATCTATCAGAGACAACCCACGATGGAGTGGATATCTGTTTGATGAGTTCTGCGTTGAACAAACCTGCCTACAAGGCGGTAATCGATGTGTATTTCAATAAAATTGCCTCCAAAGACGAGTCTTTAACTACGTTGAATACCGCTTTTAGTAAAGAAGGGGCCTATATTTATATCCCCAAAAACAAGGTGCCTAAAAAGCCGATAGAGATCATACACTTTTCTACAGGTAATGAGGCGGCCATGATGTTGCAGCCCCGCAGCTTGATCGTAGCGGAGGAAAATGCCGAATTACAGGTTATTGAGCGCCACCAAAGCCTTACTACCAATGAGGTGTTTACCAACTCTGTGACCGAAATCTTCGCGGCCAAAAGCGCCAATGTTGATTATTACAAGGTGCAAAACGATAGCGCTTCGGCTTCTTTGATAGACAATACGTATATAGACCAGAAAGATAAAAGTGTGGTAAGGGTGCATACCTTCTCCTTTGGAGGAAAACTGACCCGTAACAACCTTAATTTTTACCAGAACGGGGAGTACATAGATTCTATCATGAAAGGGGTTACCATTTTGGGGGATAAACAGCACGTGGACCACCATACCTTGGTGCACCATATTGAACCTAACTGTGAAAGCCACCAGGACTATAAGGGCATCTACGGCGATAATTCTACAGGGGTTTTCAATGGAAAGATCATTGTGAACAAAATAGCCCAAAAGACCAACGCATTTCAACAGAACAACAATATTTTGGTCAGTGATAAGGCTACCATTAATACCAAACCACAATTGGAAATTTTTGCAGATGATGTAAAATGCTCCCATGGTTGTACCATTGGTCAGTTAGATGAAGACGCCTTGTTTTACTTGCAATCTAGGGGTATCCCAATGAAAGAGGCAAGGGCTTTGTTAATGTATGCTTTTGCCAATAATGTATTGTCAAGTGTGCGTATTCCAGAACTTAAAACAAGAATCAATAAGTTGATCGCCAATAAATTGGGGGTTAATTTAGGGTTCGATCTATAAACTCGTAGTATACCGAGTACTTTAACCTAAAAGGGGCCAATTGGCCCCTTTTTTAATGATTTCCTTTTTGATTTTTAAATTAAGAATACCCATATTTTTGGTATTTTTTTAACGAATGTTCAACTAGGTTTAATCGACATATAGTCAAATAGTTGTTACCTTTGTAGCTATGGAATTAGCTATGATGGACGTATTAAAAATCCGAAAAGACTTCCCTATTCTTCACAGGGAAGTGAATGGAAAACCCTTGGTGTATTTAGACAATGCTGCCACTTCACAAACACCCCAACAGGTGATTGATGTGATCGTGGATTACTACAGCAGGTACAATGCCAATATCCATAGGGGGGTGCATACGCTATCCCAGGAAGCTACGGATGCTTACGAGCAATCCAGGCAGAAAATACAACAACATTTTAATGTGGCCCATCCCTACGAGATCATATTCACATCAGGTACTACCCATGCCATTAATTTAGTGGCCAATGGTTTTGCCTCCCTTCTTAAAAAAGGAGATGAAATTATGGTATCGGCTTTGGAGCACCACTCCAATATAGTACCATGGCAGATGCTATGTGAGCGCACAGGAGCTATTTTAAAGGTGATTCCGATGGATCTTAATGGGGAGTTGATGATGGAGGAATATCATAATCTGCTATCCAATAAAACAAAACTCGTCTTCTGTAACCATGTTTCAAATGCCTTGGGAACCGTAAACCCAATTGTTGAAATCATTAATGCGGCTCATGAGGTGGGCGCAGCTGTTCTAATAGATGGGGCACAGGCAGCACCTCATATCAAGGCGGACGTTCAGGAGCTCGATGTAGATTTCTACGTGGTCTCTGCCCATAAATTATGCGGACCTACCGGGGTTGGCATGTTATATGGAAAAGAGGAATGGTTAAAAAAATTACCACCATATCAAGGCGGTGGGGAAATGATTGCCGAGGTGAGCTTTGAAAAGACCACCTATGCAGATCTGCCCCATAAATTTGAAGCAGGTACGCCAAATATCTGTGGCGGAATAGCCTTTGGCGCTGCTTTGGATTATATGAATGGAATAGGTTTTGATGCTATTGCTGCATATGAGCATGAGCTATTGGAATATGCTACTAAACAGCTATTGGCCATTGAGGGCCTAAAGATTTATGGGGAGGCCAAAGAAAAGACTGCGGTGATTTCCTTTAATATAGAAGGAATCCATCCTTATGATATTGGCGCTATTTTGGACAAATTGGGGGTGGCAGTAAGAACCGGACATCATTGTGCACAACCTATTATGGATTTTTTCAAAATTCCAGGAACGGTAAGGGCCAGTTTTAGCTTTTATAATACCAAAGAAGAAGTGGATGTTTTGGTGGAAAGTGTAAAGCGCGCCAGAGCCATGTTGCTTTAATTTTCCAATTAATTTTACGAAAAGGACCTACAAGCCTCAAAAAAAATTTAATTTTTTTTGAGGCTTGTAGGTTTTGGACTACGCTGAGATTATCGATGAAATAC
>JBFIGS010000037.1:0-14925 GCA_041602195.1 Sediminicola sp.
AACATATGCTGTTGGGCCTTAAATTATAGCGAATAGAGTGTTAAATCTGGCTTAAAATGGTATTAAAGGTGCTACTTGGCCTCATTGCTTTTGCCATAAGTGCAACATTAGGCTTGTAATAACCACCAATGTTGTTAGCGGAACCCTGTGCTGCATTTAATTCAGAAATAATTTTAGATTCATTTTCTTCCAATTCCTTGGCCACTTTTGTAAATATGGTGTTTAGTTCTTGGTCTTTGTTCTGATTTGCCAAGGCTTGTGCCCAATAAAGTGCTAGGTAAAAATGACTTCCCCTATTGTCCAATTCACCTACTTTTCTTGAAGGTGATCTATTATTGTCCAAGAATTTCTCAGTTGCAACGTCCAAAGCATCTGCCAAAACTAGGGCTTTCGGATTGTTGTTCTTTTCGGAAGAGTGTTCCAGAGAAACTCCAAGGGCCAAAAATTCACCCAAAGAATCCCATCGTAGGTGGCCCTCTTCCAAAAATTGTTCAACGTGTTTAGGAGCAGAACCCCCAGCACCTGTTTCAAATAATCCCCCACCATTCATCAAGGGAACAATGGAAAGCATTTTTGCACTGGTACCTACCTCTAAAATTGGGAAAAGATCTGTTAGATAATCTCTCAATACGTTACCTGTAATAGAAATGGTATCTTCTCCTGCTTTTAATCTTTTTAAGGTAAATAAGGTTGCTTCATCAGGGGATAAAATACGTATGTCGAGTCCAGAAGTATCATGATTTGGAAGATATGTGTTTACCTTCTTGATGAGTTCCATATCATGGGCCCTATTTTTGTCTAACCAAAATACTGCAGGAGTTCCTGTAGCCCTTGCCCTAGAAACAGCAAGTTTTATCCAATCTTGGATTGGGGCATCCTTTACCTGGCACATTCTCCAGATATCTCCTTGCTCTACATTGTGTTGGATAAGAATATCTCCAGTAGTAAGGTCTACAACGTTAACTGTACCACTACCTTCTATTTCAAAAGTTTTATCATGAGAACCATATTCTTCCGCTTTTTGTGCCATTAGGCCTACATTGGGAACTGTTCCCATGGTTCTTGGATCAAAAGCCCCATTCTTTTTACAGAATTCAATGGTGGTTTCAAAAACACCGGCATAACTACTATCTGGGATAATTGCTTTGGTGTCTTGGGCCTTTCCTGCAGCATTCCACATTTGACCTCCATTTCTAATCATGGCAGGCATGGAAGCATCTACAATTATATCACTAGGTACATGGAGGTTGGTAACCCCTTTGTCAGAATTTACCATGGCCAAATCTGGTCCGTTGGTAATGGCAGCTTCTATATCCGCCTCAATTTCTTTTCTTTTTGACTCGGGAAGTTCTGATAATTTGCTCAATAGATTTTCCAGTCCATCATTGGCATTGACACCAATCTTTTTGAAGGTTTCATCATGTTTAGCAAATACGGTTTCAAAAAATACCTCAACGGCATGTCCAAAAATGATAGGATCGGAAACCTTCATCATGGTGGCTTTCATGTGCAATGAAAACAAGACTCCGTTTTTCTTGGCATCGATGACCTGCTCTTTTAGGAAAGCCAATAAGGCTTTTTTATTCATTACCGTAGCATCGATGATTTCTCCGGCCAGGATAGAAATCTTATCCTTTAAAATTGAGGTTGATCCATCCGCTTTCACCAATTCAACCTTTACGGCGGTTGGCTGGGCAAAGGTTAATGATTTCTCATTGGATTTAAAATCACCATGGTCCATAGTGGCAACATGGGTTTTTGAATCGGCACTCCAAGCCCCCATGGAATGTGGGTTTTTCTTGGCGTAATTTTTTATTGCTTTTGGAGCTCTTCTATCAGAGTTTCCTTCGCGTAATACTGGGTTAACAGCACTTCCCTTAATCTTATCGTATCTAGACTTGATCTCTTTATCTTGATCATTTTTAGGTTCGTCCGGATAGCTGGGAATACCATACCCTTGCGATTGAAGCTCTGTAATGGCCTCTTTAAGCTGTGGGATGGATGCAGAGATGTTTGGTAATTTTATGATGTTGGCTTCAGGTGTTTTTGCCAATGCCCCCAATTCGGCCAAATCATCTGAAATTCTTTGATCTTCTTTCAAAAAATCCGGGAAAGTGGCGATAATTCTTCCGGACAATGAAATATCTTTAGTTTCAATGGTTATTCCAGAGGTTTTGGTAAATGCTTTAACAATGGGTAGAAATGATTCTGTAGCCAGCGCAGGGGCTTCATCAGTTTTAGTGTATATTATTTTTGGCATCTCTTATATTTAAGTGTTTTAGCGGTGCAAATATACAATTTTCGCACAGCTTAAAACCTTGCAAATATTTAATCTTTCTGCTAATTCTTTATCAATTATGTTATTTAGGAGTCCTATTGCAAGTTATTCAGGATTGAAGGTTGTTTGGTAGGGAAGAAGAGGGTGATACCTATGGTAAATGAGCTTTGTTATAAAGAAGTTACCTGACAAATGATTCATATTAGCTTCCTTGAAAAGTCTAAAATGACAAAAGCCATATCATTGTACGAGTACATTGACATGGCTTTTTAGAAATAGCTTTCAAACTGTGTGTTCTGTATTTTCTACAAAACTGCAACCATTGATTGCCTTTGATCCACTATTTCAACGTTTGAAACATTTTTCGTTCTTAATTATAAAACCAAGCAACTACTTTTTGTTTCTTCTCATTGTTTTAACATTCTAATGTCTTTTTGGTCAAATCTACATTGAACCTGTATACACATCAGTGTTAACTTCAGAACCGATTACATGTGTAATTGGTAATAAGAAACTTTAAAATTTGAATTTACATTGCTGTATTTTCATCTTAAAAAGCCAAACAACAATATAAAGAACGCAAACTTTATAATGATTTGGAAACCTCTAAAAAGATTTTCCCTTTAAATCATAATGGAAGATACGAATTATATTTTGATCTTACACATTTTTGTAAGGAATTAACAATCAACACACTATGAACAATAGCTATTAACAATTGTTGAAAACAAAAAATCCACCGAATAGGTGGATTTTTTAATATATGAAGGTTAAAAAAGTTACATTCTAACTTCCTTAATTCTTGCTTTCTTACCTGTAAGGCCTCTAAAGTAGTAAATACGAGCTCTACGTACTTTACCTTTTTTGTTGACCTCTACCTTTTGCAAAGCTGGCATATTCACTGGGAATATACGCTCTACACCTACAGTACCGGACATTTTACGGATAGTAAATGTTTCTGTGGTTCCAGATCCTTTACGTTGTATAACAACTCCTTTAAAGAACTGGGTACGGGTCTTTTCACCTTCCTTAATCTCATAGTACACAGTAATTGTGTCCCCTGCCGAGAATTTTGGAAAGTCCTTCTTAGGAACAAATTCGTCTTGAACAAATTTAATTAATGATTCCATCTTGTTTTTATTTTTAAAGTTTCTTAAAACCAACATCCACGGATATCGCCAGAGGTTAATTTTAACAGATTGCAAAAGTACTTTATTAATTATAATTTACAACTTATTTTGATTCTTTTTTAGGATCAAGGTGTTTTATTTACTCCAAGAGATCGGGTCTGAGTCTTTCTGTCCGCTTTAGGGCTTCATCTTCCCTCCATTTTTCGATTTTTGGAAAATTTCCACTCAAGAGAATTTCTGGTACTTTTAGACCTTTATAGTCCGAAGGACGTGTATATACTGGAGGTGCCAATAAGTTATCCTGGAAACTATCGGTCAGCGCTGAAGTTTCATTGTTCAAAACCCCGGGAATAAGCCTAATGATGGTATCACATAATACTGCAGCCCCCAATTCTCCGCCCGAAAGGACATAATCACCAATGGATATTTCCCTCGTGATCAAAGTATCCCTTACCCGTTGGTCCACTCCCTTATAATGGCCACAAAGTATAATGATGTTTTCTTTCAAAGAAATCCCATTCGCCATCCTCTGGTTCAGGGTTTCCCCATCTGGGGTCATGTAAATAACCTCGTCGTACGTTCTTTCCGACTTTAATTTGGTGATACATTTGTCTATAGGCTCTATCATCAGCACCATTCCCGCACCGCCACCAAATTGGTAGTCATCCACTTGGTTGTAGCTTAATTCTGTATAGTCCCTAAGGTTGTGAAAATGAACCTCGACCAATTTCTTTTCTATGGCCCTTTTCATAATCGAAGCTTCAAACGGACTTGTCATAAGCTCAGGTAAAACGGTGATGATATCTATGCGCATCGGGGTATTTCTTTAAAAGATGCTGCAAAGATACGTTTTATGGCCCTTTTTTACCACAAAAGGGGAAGTAATAGAAGTGGGAAAGCCAAGCTTGATCTATGCTGGATTATGCCGATATCAAAAAAAGCTCCATTAGGAGCTTTTAGTTATTTCGTTTTCTTGTGTTTGTTCAGTTCGTCTTGGAGCTGTCTACTTATTTTTTGCTCTCGTTCCAAGGCTCTTCTTCTATGGTCCTCATATTCCATTTCAAGATCTGAAAGTCCGGTTTTGGCCTCTTGGGTCAAAATATTGCTCTGCCTAAATTTGTAGATAAAAAACAGCAACAATAGCAACAAGCCTGTGATAATGGTCCATAACATAAAATTGTAGGTACCTTTTGCAATCATGATACCCAAAAAGGAAATACTGTCCTTCTCTTCATTGACTTCCATCAGGTTGTTGGTAGTTTCTTCCAACTTATTTTTCAAGGTGTTGATGGTTCCTTCACTTTCTGCAATGGTAGCATTTAGTTCTGCAGTCTTTTTATTGTATACTTTTAAGCTATCCAATACATTTTGCCTCAACTTTTCTATAAAAGTCAATTTTACCACCTCGTATCTTATGCCGTTTGCATTATAGTTTCCAGATTTGGATGTAAGGTATTCAAACTGACTGCTAATTGGTCCTCCATCTAATGATAGGCTTTCTTCTTCTTCCTCTTGGACCTGTTCCTGTGCAAATTGTAGGTTAAACGCTAGAAGCGCCATTGCAATAAATAGGACTTTGTGAATTTTCATTTATGTAATGCTTCTTGTTAATAATTAGTTAGGGTAGACTAAAGTAATTTAATAATGTTAAATAATAAAACATATTAAACAATACCTTTTTATATACGGACAAAATATAAAATCGGACTACAAAAATCCAATATTGATGATTGTAGCCCGATTGGAAATTAACCAGAACATTATTTTTGAAGGTATGTCCTACTATTAATAATAGGTAAACCGTCTTACTTTAGAGATATATTTGGCCAAACGAATAACCTGATGGGAGTACCCAAATTCATTGTCATACCAAATGTATAGTACTATATTTTTACCGTCAGCGGAGACTATTGTGGCCGTACTGTCATAAATGGAAGGCGCATTGGTCCCTATAATATCCGTGGAAACCAATTCGTTGCTCAAAGAATATTTGATTTGCTCTACAAGGGACCCCTCCAAAGAATATTTTTTAACGATATTGTTTAAACTCTCCTTGGTTGTCTTATTTTTCACTTCCAAATTTAGAATGGCCAGCGAACCATTAGGCACTGGGACACGGATGGCATTGGAGGTAAGTTTGCCTTTTAGGCTAGGTAAAGCCTTTGCAACGGCACTACCAGCACCTGTCTCTGTAATCACCATATTTAAGGCAGCCGCTCTTCCGCGTCTGTATTTACTGTGCATATTGTCCACCAAATTTTGGTCGTTCGTGTATGCATGGATGGTCTCCAAATGTCCTTTTTTAATGCCTAAAGAATCTTCGATCACTTTTAATATAGGCGTTATCGCATTGGTGGTACAAGATGCGGCGGAATATATTTTGATGGTATCCGGATCGTATTCAGTATGGTTTACACCATGTACGATATTGGGTATTTCTTTGCCTGGGGCCGTCAACAATACTCTAGAGGCTCCTTTGGATGACAAATGCCTGCTCAAAGCTTCCTTATCCCTGAAAGCCCCGGTGTTATCGATTATTAAAGCACCATAAATCCCGTATTTTGTATAATCTATATCTTCAGGCTTATCTGCACTAATGATATGAACCGTGGTGCCGTTGATCAATAGAGCTTCATTTTTCACATCTACCTCTACCGTTCCCATAAATTGTCCGTGAACAGAATCTGTACGTAATAGATTGGCTCTTTTCTCAAGGATTTCTGCAGTTACAGTTCCCCTTGTAACTATGGCTCTAAGTCTTAGTTGGCTTCCTTTTCCTGTTTTCGCCATTAATTCCCTAGCTACAAGTCTTCCTATTCTTCCAAAACCGTATAGGACAACATCCTTTGGTTTTATTTCTTTGGAACTACTGGCATCTTTTAATTTGTCAACAACGAATGCTTTTGCATTATTGTAGTTATTGTCATCTGAATGGTATTCAAATGTCAGTTTTCCAATATCTAATTTAGAAGGAGGCAAATTCAAGTCATAAATGGCTCTCAGAAGCTCAACTGAGTCGAAAATAGAAATTGGTTTTTGTACAAACTGTCCGGCGTATTCATGTAAATTAATGATGTCGCTAACATTCTTATCAATGATTTGATTCTTAAAAAGCACCACTTCAATGGCGCTATCATACCATAGATCACTGGTAATTTTAATAAACTCGGTAGTTGCTTTTCTCCTGTCGGCTTGGAAAGCTAATTCTTTTTCGTATTTGATAGGACTCATTAAATAGGATTGAAACTGTTAATTTTCGGCAAAAATATATATTTCAATCGATTTCGTAAAACATTTGACCAATAAAAAAAAGCGCTCATTTTTGAGCGCTTTTTTTATTGAAGTTGGTTTATTGAAAAATCAGTCGCTCCCGCTCACCCTTCTCGTTGATCATTGTGATACTTGTTTTACCATATTTGGAAATATTGCCAAATAGATTCTTGGCATCTGAAATATCATTGATCTCCTTATTGTCCACAGACAGTAATACCTTACCCTCCAGACCGTAGCCTCGAAAGCTTTCGGGAACACCCACAATTTTAACACCACTTTTAGTCTTGAATTTCTTTTGATCCTCTTTATTGAGATTTTTAACCTCCAAGCCCATTACCGGTATTACAAGGGTCTGTCTTTCTTTTAAAATTACGGGAACCTCCATCACCTCGCCCGCTCTATCAATGGTCACTTTAATTTCATCCCCAGGTCTTTTGGTGGAGATATAACCTACCAGGTCAGGAAATTTATGAACTACGATATCATCAACTTTTTTAAGGATGTCCCCTTCCTGTAATTTGGCATCAAATGCACCGGAATCCTCTTCCACACTTGTGATATACACCCCATCTACCTCATTAATTCCATTCTTAATAGCGTAGGGGGTAGAGGACCGTACTGTATTTATGCCGAGTATGCCTTTCTGCACGTTTCCGTACTCCATAATATCCTCAACAACCTTTTTCGCAATATTACTGGGCACTGCAAAGGAATATCCTACATAGGAACCGGTTTGGGAAGTTATCGCGGTATTGATGCCTATGAGGTCGCCATTAGTGTTGACCAAGGCACCACCGCTGTTGCCCGGATTGACCGCGGCATCAGTCTGAATAAACGATTGGTTGGTCATACCGCCCAGGTCCCGTGCCTTGGCACTTACAATACCCGCGGTAACTGTAGAGGTTAGGTTGAACGGATTCCCAACAGCTAACACCCATTCCCCGATTTTGGCATTATTGGAATCACCAAATGCCAAATAGGGAAGCTTGTCTTTAGCTTCTATTTTAAGGAGGGCAATATCTGAATTGGGATCTGTACCCACTAATTCTGCAGTATATGTTTTATTGTTATTTAGGGTAACCTGTAATTGGGTAGCATTGGCTATGACATGATTGTTGGTTACGATATAACCATCGGGCGAAATGATAACTCCAGAGCCGGTACCTACTTGTGGCCTTTGGCTCCCTCCAGACCCGTAAAGAAACTCCATAATGGTAGTTGGGCCACTGCTCATGGTGACGTTTTTAACGTGCACCACTGAATTGACCGTATTTTGGGCCGCAATGGTGAAATCTACTTCATTGATCCCAGATCCCTTGGCCGAGGTTGGGGAATAACTTGTGTTGAAATAACCATGACCGGCATCCTCCGTAATAACCGCATAGTTTGGCTTTTCTATGAATAGTTTATAGCTTCCCAAGGTAATTGCACCTCCAAAAATGGAAACCAATAATAAAGTTGTGATTTTTTTCATAATAGATAAAAATTTTAAAACTTCTAATGGAGTAAAATTAATTCATTTATGTAGTAATTATTTAGGTTTAACGTCTTTTTAACTGCTAAAAAACACTTAATAAATCTTTATATTTGTACCACAAATTTGGATATGAACCTTACATTTTACAAATATCAAGGAACGGGCAATGACTTTGTCATGATCGACAATAGGGATAATGTATTTCCTAAAAGCAACACCCAATTGGTGGCTAGACTATGCGATCGAAAATTTGGGATAGGTGCAGATGGACTTATTCTGTTGGAAAATGACGAAAAGACCGATTTTAAGATGGTGTATTATAATTCTGATGGGAATACAAGTACCATGTGTGGAAATGGAGGCAGGTGTTTGGTGGCTTTTGCCAAATACTTGGGAGTCATAACAGACAGGACTACATTTATTGCTGTAGATGGATTGCACCATGCTACCATAGAGGGAGAAGTTGTGAGCCTTCAAATGCAGGACGTAAACGAAGTTCAGGAAAATAAAGATTTTCTGTTTTTAGATACGGGTTCTCCCCACCATGTGCAGATGGTAGAGGACGTCCTAAAGGTAGATGTGCCTGTTGAAGGAGCAAAATTGAGATATGGACGCTACGGTGAAAATGGAAGCAATATAAATTTTGTGACCTCGGAAGGTCGGGATAGCTTTAATGTACGGACCTATGAAAGGGGAGTGGAGGATGAAACCTTATCCTGCGGAACCGGTGTTACGGCAGTAGCTTTGGCAATGCATAAAATTGGTAAGGTCTCTGGAAATAAAGTGGCAATAAAGACGCAAGGTGGTAACCTAAGTGTTAATTTTGAGAAAGGGGATAATGGGTACCGGAATATCCATTTGATAGGACCTGCAAAATATGTATTTAAAGGTGAGATCGTATGCTGAGTTTAAAAGGTATAAATAGCTATTTAAGGGCTTTGGAGCCAGATGATCTGGATTTCCTTTATGAGGTGGAAAATAATACAGAAATATGGGAAATTAGTGGAACTACCGCTCCTTATTCCAAACACCTTTTACAGCTCTATTTGGAGAATGCCCACAAGGATATTTACGAGGCTAAGCAGTTGCGTTTATGTATATGTAATTCTTCGGATAAGGCGGTGGGATTGATAGATTTGTTCGATTTTGACCCCCATAACCACCGCGCGGGCATTGGCATCGTTATCCTGGAAGAAAAGGACAGAAACAAAGGTCTTGGCCTGGAAGCCTTGCAACTATTGGAAAACTATGCCTTTAATGGGTTACATTTACGACAGTTGTACGCTAATGTGTTATCCGATAATGAGGCTAGTGTACACTTGTTCAAAAAACTGGGATTCAGTATAGTAGGAGAAAAGAAAGATTGGGTTTTACAGAATAATGAATATAAAGGTGAAATTTTATTTCAAAAGATAAACAAGTAATGTACATAAAGAAAATTTTACTGGCCTTACTAATTATAGGTCTAGTTGTTGGTGGCGCCTTTGCTTATATGGTGTATAATGCCGTTTTTGCACCCAATACCAAATTCAATAATAAGGAAGCATATGTCTTCGTAAGATCAGACGATGATTTTAACAACGTTAAGGAAATGTTGGCTCCCTTATTAAATGACATGTCCACCTTTGAGAAGGTTGCGGAACGAAAGGGATATGCTTCCAACGTTCGTGGTGGAAAGTACCTTATTACAAAAGGAATGAACAATAATGATATTGTAAATTCCCTTCGAAGTAAAAACATCCCCATCAGGGTATCATTCAACAATCAAGAAACCTTGGCCGACCTGGCCGGAAGGATATCGGCTCAATTGGAGCCAGACAGCCTTACTTTGCTGAATAATTTAAATGATCCTGATTTCTTAAAAGCCAATGGTTTTACCAATGAGACAAAATTGGCCATGTATATTCCTAATAGTTATGAATTTTTCTGGAATTCATCTCCTGAAAATTTCAGGGACAGAATGCTCAAGGAATACCAAAGGTTTTGGAATGCCGATAGAATGCAGAAAGCTGAAAAAATAGGAATGACCCCTAATGAAGTTATTACCCTGGCATCTATTGTGCATAAGGAAACTGCAAAAGTAGACGAAAGGCCAAGGGTTGCAGGCGTTTACCTCAATAGGCTAAAGGTGCGTATGTTGTTACAGGCAGATCCCACTGTCATTTATGCATTAAAGTTGCATAACGGTGATTTTGATACTGTTTATAAAAGGGTATTGTACAAAGATCTGACTCTGGACTCACCCTATAATACGTATAAATATGCCGGTTTACCACCAGGTCCTATAGCAATGCCAGATATATCTGCCATAGATGCGGTATTAAATCCTGAGCAACACGATTATTACTATTTTGTGGCCAATGTAGAGAATTTTGGGTACCATAAATTTGCTAAAAACCTAGCTCAGCACAATCAAAATAAAGAGCAATATGTGCGTTGGATCAACGCCCAAAAGATAAATAGGTAAACCTATTATCCTGATTTTAAGACATTTTGGCTAAAAAAACGCATTTTTAAGACAATCTTTGGTTTGTTAAGAGAAATTAGGGCGTATATTTGCCCCTAGAAATTTAAGCATCTCTTTTTCAAGCGAGTAAGTCTTAAGAAATCAAAACTATGAGAAGATGGATAAACGTCTTTTGTCCGCTAATCATGATTTTTATTTTAATGAGTTTTGGGTTTAATTCAGCTTCCAATAAAATCAAGGAAGTACCCTCAACGTTTAAAGTAAATGAACCTACAGCAGTTTTGTTTCCCAAAAACAAAACTATTTTCAACCCTGTTATGGTGGCGCCTCCCTTTTTGGGGAGTTCGTATATCGGATTCAAGGAAGCTTTGGCTTTTAAGGAATCACAAGGTGATTATTTCACCATCAATGCCTTAGGGTACTTGGGTAAATACCAATTCGGAATTGGTACATTGCAATTAATGGGTGTGTATAATGCCACTCGTTTTATCAATGATCCCATGCTACAGGAAAGGGCATTTCATACCAACATTGCCCGGAATAAATGGATTTTACGAAGGGATATCAAACGTTTCGATGGGAAACATATTGGAGGTGTGAAGGTGACGGAGTCTGGAATCTTGGCTGCAGCTCATTTGGCTGGTGCCGGAAATGTTAAAAAGTTTCTGCGCTCTTATGGAGAGCATAATGTAAGTGATGAATTTGGAACAAGTATCGCCCATTATATGAGAAAATTCTCAGGGTATGATATTTCACTTATATCTCCTGTGCGGAACCCGAAAATTTAAATTTAATCTTGAAAATGAGAAGAGACCTTAGTGGAAACGCTAGGGTTTTTTTATGCGTGAATAATAAATATTGTTGGTCTTTTATGTAGGTCTAGCGGTACTTTTTGCCATTCAAGAACGCTTTTGGTGGAAATATATTCCGTTGAAAGAGTGATGTCACAGGCAACACAAACCATACAGCTATTGGAAAGGGTTCTCAATAAATCGGCCATTAACTTGTCGTTCCTATAGGGAGTTTCAATAAATATCTGAGATTGGTCCAATTCCCTAGAAAGTTTTTCCATCCGTTTTATTGCACTTTTTCTTTCAGGTCCGTCAATGGGCAAGTATCCATTAAATGTAAAGCTTTGTCCATTCATGCCGCTGGCCATAAGTGCGAGGAGGATAGAGGATGGTCCGACCAGGGGAACTACCTGAATTCCTTTTTGATGTGCGATTCTCACCACATCCGCACCGGGATCAGCAATTCCAGGACAACCCGCTTCTGATATGATACCCACATTATGTCCCTGCAGGCAGGGATCCAAAAAAGTGGGAATTGCTTGTGGCTCGGTGAACTTATTCAGTAGTTCCAAATGAAGATCAGGTTGGGATTTTTTAGAGCTTATTTTTTTTATAAAACGCCTCGCTGTCTTTTCATTCTCAACAATATAGTAGTCTATTTCTTCAATTGCCCTTTTTATGGAAATGGGGAGGACCTCTAAAGGTTCATTGTCACCTAGGGTGGTGGGAATCATATACAATTTTCCTAAAACAATGTCCTGTGGGTTTTCCATGAATGCTTTTTAATTATGTTGAAGTTGTGATGCAATGGCATCACAAGCTTGATCAATTAATTTGTACACCTTTTCAAACCCATCTTCAGAGTCGTAATAAGGGTCTGGGACTTCTTTAATGTCTATATTGATTTCATCCAAAAGTAACTTTACCTTTTTGATATCGTTCTCATTTTTCGCCAAGGAGATTATATTTCTATAATTACTTCGGTCCATGGCATAGATGTAATTAAAATCACTGAAATCTTGGCGGGAGAATTTCCTGCAGCGCTGACTATCTATTGCTAATCCATGCTTGTGGGCAACGGCGATAGAGCGACTATCAGGTTTTTTGCCAATGTGAAAGCCGGCGGTTCCAGCGGATTCCACCTCTACTTCATTTTGGTCTACTTTGCTTTTTAGGATGCCTTCGGCCAGTGGTGACCTACAGATGTTTCCGAGGCATACCATTAGAACTTTCGTTTTCATGATGTATGACTAAGAGAATTTTTTAGTTAAATCTTCAATGTACTTTTTAAACTGCTTATCGGTCTCCGCAAGGTTGTCAACAGTTTTACAAGCGTGCAACACAGTTGCGTGGTCCCTCTTTCCAATTTGGGAACCTATACTGGCCAAAGAGGCCTTGGTGAATTTTTTGGCAAAGAACATGGCCATTTGTCTTGCTTGTACAATGTGGCGTTTTCTAGTCTTGGATTGCAAGGTAGCTACATCCATTTCAAAATAATCAGAAACAACTTTTTGGATGTAATCTATGGATACCTCACGTTTAGTATTCTTCACAAACTTTTCTACAACCAACTGGGCCAATTCAATGGTAACTTCCTTTTTGTTGAAAGAAGATTGTGCTATTAGAGAGATGATGGCTCCTTCTAGCTCACGGATATTGCTTTTGATATGCTTGGCGACATAATCTACAATGTCATCCGGCATCTCAACACCATCCCTGTATAATTTGTTCTTTAAGATAGAGATACGTGTTTCGTAATCTGGACTCTGTAGTTCAGCTGAAAGCCCCCATTTAAAACGAGATAGCAAACGTTGTTCAATATCCTGCATATCCACGGGTGCCTTATCCGAAGTAAGGATTACCTGTTTGCCATTCTGATGCAAGTGGTTGAAAATGTGGAAAAACACATCCTGCGTACCAGATTTACCTGATAAAAACTGTACGTCATCAATTATTAAGACGTCAATCAATTGATAGAAATGTATAAAATCATTTCTAGTATTTTTCTTGACAGATTCTATATATTGTTGGGTGAATTTTTCTGCGGATATGTAAAGTACAGTCCTTTCTGGATATTTGTCCTTTATCTCAACACCAATGGCATGTGCCAAGTGTGTTTTCCCTAAACCTACACCCCCAAAAATCAATAGTGGATTAAAGGATGTGCCTCCCGGTTTATTGGCAACGGCCATCCCGGCAGATCTTGCCAACCTGTTGGAATCACCTTCCAAGAAATTGTCAAAATTATAATTGGGATTTAATTGAGATTCTATTTTGATATTTCTGATCCCAGGAATGACAAAAGGATTCTTTAGCTCAGGGTTTTTCGACTTAATGGCCACATCCAATTCTTGCGGAGCGACGGTAGATCTATTTGAACTGGGTATTTTTTCGGTAAAGGGTTCTCTATTACCGTAGGTGTTTTCCATTTTTATGACATAAACCAACTTTGCGCTTTCCCCGATTTCCTTGGTTAGGGCAACTTTCAATAATTTTACATAGTGCTCTTCCAGCCATTCGTAAAAAAATTTACTCGGTACTTGTATGCTTAAAGCGTTGTTGGATAACTTGACCGGTTTGATAGGTTCAAACCAAGTTTTGAATGCCTGCGGTTGGATGTTGTCCTTTATAAAAGCCAAACAATTGTTCCATACGGAATTAGCAGTAACACTCATTTTAAAGTTTCGTCTTTTTTGGTTATTGATTAGGCTAAAAGTTCATTCGATTTGCCAGTATTAACTGGTGTACTAGAGCATGACAAATATGTGAACAAAAATTCTAAAAAAAAAATCAAATGGTATTGATTAATAGCTTTTTTTTTCTCATGTTGCTATGGGAAATTTTCTAAACAATTAAATATATCGTTTTTACGTCAACTTATATGGATTTTAATCAGATTTCTTTTAGAGTAAGATATGGGGAAACAGATCAAATGGGAGTCGTTTACCACGGAAACTATGCGCAATACCTGGAGATGGGCAGAGTTGAATGGTTGCGGGAATTGGGGTTTTCTTACAAAAAAATGGAAGAAGAAGGCGTAATGTTGCCTGTTATTTCCTTACAGATAAATTTTAAAAAATCTGCACTTTATGATGACCTGATAAGGGTGGTTACTATCCTGAAAAAGAGACCTTCAGTGAAGATAGAATTTGATTATAAAATTTACAATGAAGCCGATGAAATTTTAATCGAGGCCCATACGGTTTTGGCATTCATAAATAAAGCGACAAAAAGACCGATGAAATGCCCCGAAGCTATTTTGGAAAAAATAAAAATATAATACCTGCTACTACTTTTTTTTGATCCCGATAGGGGGGTGCATGGAAGTAAATAGCGCTAAGGTTTGCTCGGCTTCCTGTTTTCTGACGGATATTATGAAGGTGCAGGACAGTTCCATAGTTTGTGTAAGTATTTCTATCTGGTGCTGTTTTATAGTTCTCATGACATTATCCATTTGTTCATAATCGAACTTTAGGACAAACCGTTGCTGTAGCGTTTTTTCAACAATT
>JBFIGS010000038.1:0-14908 GCA_041602195.1 Sediminicola sp.
GCGTTCGTAACTCCTTATTGGTGGCTCCAATGCCAACAGCTTCCACTTCCCAAATATTGGGTAACAATGAATGCTTTGAGCCATATACCTCCAATATTTACACCCGTAGAGTATTGTCCGGGGAATTTATTGTGGTAAACAAGCACCTTTTGGAGGACTTGGTAGGACTTGGTCTTTGGAACGAGAATTTGAAACAGGAGTTGATGAGAGCCAATGGCTCAGTTCAGGATATCGATGGAATTCCGGAGGATATTAAGGAATTGTACAAGACCGTATGGGAGTTGAGTATGAAGGATATCATTGATATGTCCAGACATAGAGGGTACTTTATCGATCAGAGTCAGTCCTTGAATCTGTTCATGGAAAACGCCAATTATGCAAAACTGACCTCCATGCACTTTTACGCCTGGAAAAGCGGACTTAAAACAGGGATGTACTATTTAAGGACCAAAGCGGCGGTAGATGCCATTAAATTTACGTTGGACAATAGTAAGAAACAGGAAGTGCCAACTGCTGATGTTGTTGAGTCAGAGGTTTTAGCAACAGCGATCACTAAGCCAGAAGGGAAAACTGCAGTTGAAGTAGCCGCTATCCCGGTACAGCAAGATGTAGATGTTAAGCCTATGAGCGCAGCTGAAATGAAGGCATTGATAGCTCAGGCGAAGGCAAGTGAAGGAGATGATGATTGCTTAATGTGCGGATCTTAATATTTTAAGTTGGGCTAGATCTTTTTTGCTAGACCAGCCTAAACATGTAATAAAATACCTCGAGGTAAGCGGCCTAAAACCGTCCTTCTCGAGGTATTTGTTTTTGGTCTATTCTTCTAAAATATAAATATGGGGGAACTATTTATTTTTTAAAAAACTGTAATAAACCAGTTTGGCGCTCACGAACAATACTGCGTAAACCCCAAGTATGAATATATAATGTTCCATAGGATATTAGACGGTTGCCGATAGAGGAAACTTACAAAACAAAACGTTAAATATCTGTAAAATAGAGTTTTAGCAATTTTTAACAGGATTTACGACTACTTTATTACAATCAGACTCCTTCTTAAAAGATGAAGCCCTTCCAGATCTATGGAAGGGCTTCAATATAAAAGGTCTTTTCTAATTATTAGAAATTCTTCTTTAGATAGACCATGCTTTACCGCCTGTAAGCTCTTGTACGTCATCACAGGCAATATATTCTCCTGGAACGGGCAAGTAGGCCAGAACCTCTTCGCCTACGTATTCTGAGGTCTTATAAGCCCAAATGGTCATACCTCTAAGGTTGTTGGCAAATGCGAATCTGCTGATACCTTCATCCAATTGTGCGGATTCCTGGTTCTCAATAGCTTCTTGATAAGATGTAATGACTTTAAAGTTTTCAATTTCTTCTGCCTTTGTAACTTTTAAGGCTTTTGATAGCGTTGGTTCCAAATCCTCCGCTGTAAGATCGGCCAAAGTTTCCTTGCCAGAATCCTTTAAAGCTTTATCCAAGAATTTCCCCATAGACATTTTAAAGAATTCTTGTTGCTCTGGCTTCATTACCTCATTGGCAAATTTATCTATAAACATATGAACGTTTACTTCCGATGCCGAAGGGGTGTCAGTTTTTGGAAGAATGATATCCACCAAATTCATTAAGGCAGCCCCTTGATCCTTGCTTAAAAAATCTGGGGTCCATTCCATTGCTGGTTTGTCCTTACAACTTTGAGCAAGACTTACCAATGTGGGAACCGCAACTACGTATCCCAAAGAAAGGCCTATATTTTTGAGTGCTATTCTTCTATCCATTATATGTTTCCTTTTTTAAGTTCCTGAGCGGCATGATTGGCAGCTCTTGCCGTAAATGCCATATATGTTAAAGATGGGTTGACACAGCTCGCTGAAGTCATAAATGCACCATCTGTTACATATACATTGGGGACAGCATGTATCTGGTTGTTCCCGTTTAATACTGATGTTTTTGGATCCCTACCCATCCTGGCAGTTCCCATTTCGTGGATTCCCAAACCTAGGGCACCAGGATTGTCAAATCCTTTTACATCCCTAAGTCCTGCTTTTTCCAACATTTCGATGGCTTGGTTCTTCATGTCCTCGCGCATCTTCCATTCATTTTCCTTAAACTCGGCGTCGAAGGTTACCGTGGGCAGACCCCAGCCATCTAAATTGTCGTAGTCTAATGTCATTCTATTTTCCTGGTACGGGAGTACTTCTCCAAAACCACCTATACCAAAAGTCCATCCCCCTGGTTTTAAAATATTTTCCTTTAGTTCTTTTCCGTAGGACATTTCAGAAATAGTTTCTTCCCAATTTTCCCTACTGGCTCCACCTTGGTATCCGTAACCGCGGATAAAATCTTTTTGGTTGCTAGATCCACCTAAATTTCTAAATCGAGGGATATAGACGCCATTTGGTTTTCTTCCCTTGTAATATTTATCTTCAAAGCCATCAAATTTTCCTGAAGCACCAACGCCTAGATGGTGGTCCATGATATTTCTACCCAATTGATCGGAGTCATTCCCCATTCCATTTGGAAAACGCTCAGATTTTGATTGCATCAAAATAGAAGTAGAAGCCATGGAAGAAGCACAAAGGAAAATGACTTTGGCATTGAATACCAATTCTTCCTTGGTAAGTCTATCGATTACCTTAACTCCCGAGGCCTTGCCCGTTTTTGGATCATAGATCACCTCAGAAACAATGGAGTCTGGTCTCAAGGTTAAGTTACCTGTTCTTTCAGCTGCTGGCAATGTAGATGAGTTGCTGCTGAAATAGGCTCCAAAAGGACACCCTCTTATACAACGGTTTCTAAATTGGCATTTACTTCTGCCTTCAAATTCCTTATTGCCTGTAATGTGGGCCACCCTACCGGCGGTCACTACACGGCCGTCAAAATTTTCAGATACTTTTGCTCTGAAAACCTGTTCCACACAATTCAATTCCATCATGGGCAAAAATTGTCCATCGGGCAATTGCTTTAAACCAAGGTTTTCTCCACTTACCCCAATATAGGATTCCACCTTATCATACCAAGGTGCGATATCTTTATACCTAACGGGCCAATCAACAGCGATCCCGTCTCTCTTATTGGCTTCAAAATCAATATCACTCCAACGGTAACTGTGACGTCCCCACATTATGGATCGGCCACCTACATGATACCCACGCATCCAGTCGAAACGTTTAGTTTCATTGTAGGGATGTTCCAGGTCATTTACAAACCACTCGTTATGTGCAGCCTTAGTGGTATAGCCTGTTCTAGCCTGCTTCAGTTGTTTTGCTTGGTCCTCTCTTGAAAGGTTTCCGTTGTTCGGGAAATCCCAATCGTCCATATTCGCAGTTTTGTAGTCGTTAATATGTGTTACCATTCTACCGCGCTCGAGAATCAATGTTTTGAGTCCGTTCTCACATAACTCTTTAGCAGCCCATCCGCCACTAATCCCAGTCCCTACTACTATAGCGTCGTAGGTTTCCTGTTCTTCGTTGTAATAAAATTTACCCATCTATTGAATTGTTTATTTCCTAAATTTATTAAATATAAAATTAATTTTCTACATTTAAACGCCAATTTTATTGGCATACTCTTACTATAACGTTATAGTGGGCACTAATTCTTGAAAACTAGAAAATCAACTAAACTGATGAAAAGAAGCACCCTAAAAATTGCCATCCTTATGGGATTGGCAATCTTCCTTACAGGAATTTATTCTTGTAAAGACAATAAAAAGGTCGAAACAGAAGCTACAGAAATGTCTTCGGAGATGGAAAAAGAGGTAGAGCCTTTTTTTCAGCTCTCTTTAGCACAATGGTCCATGCATAAAATGGTTTTAGATGAAGGTGTGGATCCTTACACTTTTGCCGAAAAAGCTAAAGGATGGGGTTTTACTGGTTTGGAGTATGTAAGTGGTCTGTATTATAAGGAGTTGGAAAAGTCTAATTTCTCCGAAGAAGCAATGGCTGCTTTTGTGGAAAAAAATAACGCAGAAAGCACAAAGCACGGAATGAAAAATGTGCTTATCATGATAGACGGACAAGGAGATTTGGCAACTACCGACGCAAAGGAACGTAAAAAGGCAGTTGAAAACCATTATAAATGGGTAGATGCCGCTGCTGCGATGGGATGTCATTCTATAAGGGTCAATTTGGCCGGAAGCCAAACTCCTGAAGAGTGGCTTTCCAACTCTGTAGACGGATTAAAGCAATTGGCAACTTATGCCAAGGATAAAAATGTGAATATAATTGTAGAGAACCACGGAGGACTTTCTTCAAATGCAGCTAAATTGGCAGAGGTTATGAAGGCTGTAAACATGGAAAACTGTGGGACTCTTCCCGATTTTGGAAATTTTTGTGTAAAAAGAAAAGACGGTTCCTATTACAATGGCGAATGTGAAGAGCAGTACGATATGTACCAGGGAGTAATGGAGCTAATGCCTTATGCCAAAGGGGTAAGTGCAAAATCCCATAACTTTGACGAAGAAGGAAACGAAACAAAAATAGACTACTCTAAAATGCTGGAAATTGTAAAAAATTCTGGTTATACAGGTTTTATAGGGGTTGAATATGAGGGCAATGAATTAAGCGAGGAGGCTGGTATTTTGGCTACCAAGGAATTATTATTAAAGGCATCTAATAATCTGGAATAATCCAATACTAAAACATGCAAAGTCTATTTAATCAATTTTTTGATTATAATTTTTATTGCAACAAGAAAATAATCGAGGAGTGCAATAAGATGGAAAAAATTCCCCAAAGGAGTTTAGAGCTATTTAGTCATATACTAGATGCCCATCATATATGGAACCATAGAATATTGAAAAAATCGCCGGAATATGGAGTAATGCAAATACATCCCTTAAAGGATTGGGCAGATATCCATTATGAAAACCAAAGAAGCTCTTTTGAAATTATTACCAATACGGATGATTTTGAATTGCGTTTGGATTATGAAAATTCGGAAGGCCGACTTTTTACCAATAACATAAAGGATATGCTGTTTCATATCATCAACCATTCTACGCATCACCGGGCACAGATTTCTGTAGATTTTAGAAACAATGAGATTGATCCTTTGAATTTGGATTATATATTTTATAAACGATAAACACACCAAACTACTTATGAACACAAAAATTAAAATACAATTATCCGTAATGATGTTTCTGGAATTTTTTATCTGGGGCGGATGGTTTGTAACCCTTGGCACGTATTTAGGGAATAATTTAAATGCCACGGGGGCAGAATCCGCGATGGCCTTTTCTACCCAGTCATGGGGTGCGATTATTGCACCTTTTATCATCGGGCTTATTGCGGATAGATATTTCAATGCTGAAAAAATATTGGGGATTTTGCATCTGGCCGGGGCCGTGCTCATGTACCAGATGTATATGTCAACCGACTTTGATGGATTTTATCCTTATGTTCTAGGATATATGGTCCTTTACATGCCTACCTTGGCTTTGGTCAACTCCATTTCCTTTAACCAGATGAAAAATCCAGCTAAAGAATTTTCATTTGTACGTGTTTTTGGTACCATTGGGTGGATTGTTGCCGGCTTAATCATTAGCTATGTGTTCCTATGGGATTCCGTGGAAGGAAGACAGGCAGGGTTGTTGAAGAATACCTTTTTAATGGTGTCCATAGCTTCAGCGTGTTTGGGTGTTTTTAGTTTTATGTTGCCCAAAACACCGCCTAAGGTTGGGAAAGATGAAAAAATAAGCATCTCCGCAATTTTGGGATTGGATGCTTTAAAATTATTGAAGGACAGAAATTTCTTGATCTTCTTTATTTCGTCCATATTAATTTGTATTCCTTTGGCATTTTACTACCAAAACGCCAATCCATTTTTATCTGAAATAGGAATGGATAACCCCACAGGAAAGATGACTATTGGGCAGGCATCGGAAGTATTGTTCATGTTGTTGCTCCCTTATTTCTTTAAGAAGTTTGGGTTTAAGAAAACGCTTATTGCTGGGATGTTGGCCTGGACCGTTAGATATCTCTTGTTCGCCTACGGCAATGCCGGTGATCTTGCCTTTATGCTTATCATTGGAATTGCCCTTCATGGGATATGTTATGATTTCTTTTTCGTGTCCGGACAGATATATACCGATAGTAAGGCAGGGATAAAATATAAAAGTGCCGCGCAAGGTTTGATCACTTTGGCCACCTACGGGGTAGGGATGTTGATAGGATTTAAAATAGCAGGGATAATCACAGACACCTATAAGGCTGCCGACGGGTTGCACGCTTGGGACAACATTTGGACATTCCCCGCGATATTTGCATTTGGGGTTATGATATTGTTCGTGATATTTTTTAAAAACGAGGAAGTAGAATACAAGGAATAGATATAAATAAGAAGAAGATTGATTATGAGTACGAAAATAAAACTTGGTATTTTAGGTGGTGGCGGAGATTCACTAATAGGAGTGTTGCATAGGATTGCCTCCTTTATGAATGACAATTATGAAATTGTAGGCGCGGTCTTTAACCCGGACCACAATGATAGTTTAGCTTTTGCTAAGGAGATAGGGGTTCCTACTAATAGGATTTATAAGGACTTTGATACCTTGGTTGAAGAGGAATTAAAACTTCCTGAAGGGGAGCGCATTCAAGTATGTTCTATATTGACGCCCAATTTTTTGCATTTCCCAATGGCCAAAAAACTGTTGGAAAATGGATTCAATGTCATTTGTGAAAAACCGATGACTACTACCTATGAAGAGGCCAAGATTTTACAGGCAGCCTTGGAAAAGGCAAAAACCGTGTTTGCCGTAACACATACCTATACGGGGTATCCCATGGTACGTCAAATGCGGGAAATGGTAAAGGCCGGTGATCTGGGGAAAGTTCAAAAGGTAGATGTTCAATATTATCAAGGTTGGATAAACCCTATCATTCACGATAAGGAAAAACGATCCACAACATGGCGTTTGAACCCGGAAAAGGCGGGGATCAGCTGTTGTATGGGTGATATTGGAGTGCACGCTTTCAATATGGTGGAATATACAACCGGACTTCAAGTAGATACCATTTTGGCCGATCTAAATTACTTGTATGAAGACAATAAGATGGATATTGACGGTACCGTTCTGATACGTTTAAAAGGAGGTGTTAAGGGTGTCATTCGTTCCAGCCAAATTGCAACGGGAGAAGAAAATAGGTTAACAGTCGCTATTTATGGCGATAAGGGCGGACTTAGATGGGAACAGGAAAATCCTAATCTCCTGTATGTTCTTTCTGATGACAAACCGTTGCAGGTCTTTAAACCGGGCCATGCCTACAATTCTAAATTGTCATTGGACGGTACCAAGCTGCCTCCAGGGCATCCAGAAGGGATATTTGATGCCATGGCCAATATATACCTTGGGGTCGCAAAGGCCATTAGGGGGGAAGCTTATAATTCAGGGGAATTCCCAACCATGATGGATGGGGTTAGAGGACTTAATTTTATTGAGAGCACTGTTGCTTCGCATCAACAGGGTAATACTTGGATAACTTTGAAATAGGAGTCTTTTTTTTTGAATATGTCTAAAAAGAGCCGCTACTAGCGGCTCTTTTTACATTAAAAGACTTTTTCAAAATATTCACAGACTACAATCATGCTATCATTTGGTTTGCGGTCAAATATTGCCAATTCCCTTTGGAACAATTCCCAGTATTCCTTTTTCCATGCCGCCAAACTTCCATCACCCAGACCTTCCAATTTAGCGTGTTCGGCCGTAATACTAAAGTAGGGCATCATTCTTACGGAAGTTGTTCTCACAATACATTTGCCTTTGCCGTTCCAATCTGTCAAGACAGTGAAATCACCTCTTTTTGGCAATTCCTTTTTTTGTAGTTGAAGTCCTAATAAGGAATACGATGCTGCCTTTTTTACCCCGGCAAGAACAAGATCTACATTATGGTTCGCATCTTTTTCATTGTCGGAAAAATGGTAAACCTTAGGCGTGTGCTCAAAAGCAAATTCTAGATGGGCGCTTAAAAAATCGCCCCACATATTTTCAGCAGAATGGTTCTTCATTGTTGATTTTCATTATTTAGCCTTAATCTGGTGTGCTTATTGTTGATCAATAAGAACTCTTGTCAAGTATTTCTAATGGCATTAAAGATAGTTTTTCCATTTAAATGGCATAGGGGCATGTTGATACGCCAATGTTTTGGGCATTTAAATGCCACTAATATTAAATTCTGTGTCTATAACGTTTGCGACCCTCACCACAGTATGATTCACTGCCAAATTTTCTTTTAATTCTATTGTAATCCCTATATTTATAATCTGCCTTGGAATTATAAAGGAAGATGATTTCAACTCTAAATATAGGCTTTAATTCTGAAAATTTCCGAGGTCGGGTAAAATAGGGAAGGTAACACACATTAGATCATAAAAATGAAGACAATTAAAGGACCGGCAGTTTTTCTTGCCCAGTTTGTAGATAGTAAAGCCCCATTCAATACATTGGATGGAATGTGTAAGTGGGCAGCGGATTTGGGCTATAAAGGAATTCAGATCCCAACTTGGGAGCACTTTTTGATAGATTTGGACAAGGCGGCTGAAAGCCAGACCTATTGTGATGAATTAAAGGGAAAAATAAATTCCTACGGATTGGAAATTACTGAGTTGTCCACCCATTTACAGGGACAGCTTGTAGCCGTTAATCCTGCGTACGACCTAATGTTCGATAATTTTGCACCCGATAAGGTAAAGAATAATCCTAAAGCTAGAACTGAATGGGCCGTCGACACCGTTAAAAAAGCCGCGACTGCCAGTCGAAGATTGGGCCTTAACGCGCACGCTACATTTTCAGGGGCCCTATTATGGCATACCATGCACCCTTGGCCTCAAAGACCGGCCGGACTAGTGGAAATGGGTTTTGAGGAGCTTGCGAAAAGATGGTTGCCCATCTTAAACCATTTTGATAAGGAAGGAGTAGATGTATGTTATGAAATACATCCAGGAGAGGATTTGCACGATGGAGACACCTTTGAGCGTTTTCTGGCAGCCACAGGGAATCATAAAAGAGTGAACATCCTATACGATCCAAGTCATTTTGTCTTACAACAATTAGATTATATCACCTATATAGATCATTACCACGAATTCATAAAATCTTTTCATGTTAAGGATTCCGAATTTAATCCAACAGGAAAGAAAGGTGCCTTTGGCGGCTATAACGATTGGGGCGATAGGGCCGGTAGGTACCGCTCCTTGGGCGATGGTCAGATAGATTTTAAATCAATATTCTCCAAATTGACCCAATACGGTTGTGATGTTTGGGCGGTTATGGAATGGGAGTGTTGTATCAAAAGTCCGGAACAAGGGGCTAGAGAAGGCGCTAAATTTATACAAGACCACATTATTGAGGCTACTGAGAAAACTTTTGATGATTTTGCCGGAGCAGAAATAGATAAGGGGACGCTCAAAAAAATACTTGGAATCTAACTAAAACATATACCATGAAACAACTACTTTTTACAGGCCTAATGGCCTTAATGATATTTGGCTGCAAGGAGAAAGCCAAAGAATCCAATGAAGAAATGAACACAGATTCTATGGCAGAGACACAAATGGAAGCCAATGACCAAGATGAATGGATGGTACTTTTTGACGGTACTTCTTTTGAAGGTTGGCATGGCTATTTAAAAGAGGATATGCCCCAAGAATGGAAATTGGAGGAAGGTGCCATGGTATTTTATCCACCAAAAGACCGGCCTAAAGGAGCAAGTTACAACCTAGTTACCGACAAGGAATTCACGGATTTTGTGCTCTCAGTGGACTGGAAAATATCAGAAGGCGGGAATAGTGGAATTTTCTGGGGCGTTAAAGAAGATCCCAGTTTGCCGGAAGCCTATCAATCCGGACCAGAGATCCAAGTGTTGGATAATGAAAGGCATCCAGATGCAAAAGCCGGAACTACGCATCAAGCAGGAGCCCTATATGATATGGTGGCGCCCAATCACGAAATGGCGAAACCTGCAGGGGAGTGGAATACCTGTGTGTTGACCGTAAACCATAAAACCAATGAAGGAAGCGTGGAGCTAAACGGAATGACAGTGGTCACTTTTCCAGTTAATGATCCCGAATGGAGCGCCATGGTCGCTAAATCCAAATTTGCGGATTGGGAACATTTTGGAAAATACAAAACCGGAAAAATTGGGTTACAGGATCATGGGGACATGGTTTCCTATAAGAATATAAAAATCAAACAACTTTAAAATGAAATACCTTCTTACCGCAGTTTTGGCACTAGCCCTATTTTCTTGCAAGGAAAAAGTAGAAGTTGCTCCATTGGAAGAAACGGACAATTCGCCCCAGGAAATAGTATATGAGGAGTATACTGGTGTAGAGCCCACAAAACCAGAGGAAACTGAAATCTATGAACCTGTGCCCCCTACGGTGCAGCCTTCTGCCCAGAACGGAGCTCCCAGTGATGCCATTATCCTATTTGATGGCAGTAATTTGGACGAATGGATTAGTGCGAAGGACAGTACTGCCGCTGCATGGATTTTGAACAAAGACGGCAGCATGACCGTAAAGGATCAAACTGGTGATATACAGACGAAGCAGAACTTTGGGAGTGTGCAATTACATGTTGAATGGAAATCTCCCTCAGAAGTGCAAAGGGAAGGCCAAAATAGGGCCAACAGTGGGGTTTTCCTTCAAGGGATATATGAAGTTCAAATACTGGACAACAATAACAATGACACATACGTCAACGGCCAGGTAGGTTCCATATACAAACAACATGTGCCCTTGGCGAAAGCTTCGGTTCCTTCAGGGGAGTGGAACACTTATGATATTATCTATCATGAACCGGTATTTAATGAAGAGGGGAAGAAAATACAATCGGGTACTATTACGGTACTGCACAATGGTATTTTAGTGCAAGATCACGTAGAAATAAAAGGAACTACCCCATACATAGGTTGGCCTAAGAACGAAGCTCACGGAAAGGGACCTATAAAGCTTCAAGACCACGGAGATAACAGTAGGGTTAGTTATAGAAATATTTGGGTTAGGGAGCTGTAGTTATGCTCTGGGAGGATCTAATATCCATCTGTATCACCCCAATTATGCTCGTGGCATTTGGTTATTATTGGCAGTTGCGACCGCCCAAGAAAATAAATTGGTTTTACGGGTATCGGACCAGGCGGAGCATGGCCAACCAACAGATTTGGGATTTTTCAAACAAGATAGGGGCTCAGATGTTTAAAATGGTTGGATTAGTTTCCTTAGTGCTAAGTGTTCCATGTTATTTTCTATTGCCTGAATCCATAGGAATTGTTGCCTCTTTTATTATTGTCATTATTGGTATCGGAGTGGGGATGTACCGGTGCGAGACCAAAATCACTAGGTATTTCGATAAAAAGGGGAACCCAAAATAGAAAAACTGAATTTTAATTACCTTTGCCAAAATTTAAAATCATTTTATGATCCAATCCATGACAGGGTTTGGGAAGTATGTAGTTCAACTTCCTTCAAAGAAAATTACCATTGAAATAAAATCATTGAACAGTAAAAGTCTCGATTTAAATGCCCGTATCCCTTCAACTTATAGGGAGAAGGAATTGGATTTGAGAAAAATAATTGCCAGTTCTTTGGAAAGAGGGAAGGTAGATTTCGGATTGTATATGGAGTCTACTGGCGATGAAACGTCTTCCGTTATAAATGAAGTGGTTGTGAAAAGCTATATGAAACAGCTTAGGGCAATTGCGGAAGGTGATGATGTTAAATTATTGGAAATGGCGGTACGCTTACCTGATGCTTTGAAGACGGAGAGGGATGATATAGATGAAATGGAATATGAGGCCATTTTGGAGGCACTTAAAAATGCGTTGAAGGAGATCAACATCTTCAGGTCAGAGGAAGGCCATGTTTTAGAAAAGGATTTCTTGGAAAGAATTGCTACCCTGAACCGTTTATTGGATGAGGTCAAGGCCATGGACACAGACCGACTCTCCATGGTTAGGGACCGTTTGGAAAAGGCTGTTGCAGATCTGAAAACTGATTTGGATTCAAACAGATTTGAACAGGAATTGATCTATTATCTAGAGAAATACGATATTACGGAAGAGAAAGTACGCTTGGCCAATCACCTGGATTATTTTGCAACAGCACTTCAATCGGATGATTCCAATGGTAAAAAACTAGGCTTTATAAGTCAGGAAATCGGTAGGGAAATAAACACCATTGGCTCTAAGGCCAATTATGCCCCAATGCAACAACTCGTAGTGCAAATGAAGGATGAGTTGGAAAAAATTAAAGAGCAAATGTTAAACGTACTGTAATGGAGGGAGGAAAACTCATCATTTTTTCGGCACCGTCCGGAAGTGGAAAAACTACAATTACCAAATATCTTTTAGAACAACCAGAATTAAACCTGGCCTTTTCTGTTTCAGCTACCTCAAGACCACGTAGAGGAAAGGAAAAGCATGGGGAACATTATTATTTTATGTCCATATCCGAGTTTAAGAACCATATTAAAAACGATGATTTTTTAGAATGGGAAGAGGTTTACAGAGATAATTTTTACGGCACCCTTAAAAGTGAAGTAGAAAGATTATGGGCATTGGGTAAAAACGTCATCTTTGATATTGATGTTGTAGGTGGACTAAGAATAAAGAAAAAATTTCCAGAAAATACATTGGCCGTATTTGTTAAGCCTCCAAGTGTCGATGAACTTAAAATAAGACTTAAAAAGCGCAGTACAGAAAGTGATGATAAGATCAACATGCGTATAGCCAAAGCTTCAGTTGAACTCGCTACCGCTCCACAATTTGACAAGATCATCAAGAATTATGAATTGGATATTGCCCTAAAAGAGGCCTATGAGCTCGTTGCCGATTTTGTTGGGGTAAAACAAGAAAAGTAAGGGCATAGACTAATTATCACACATGAAAAAGGTAGGTCTTTATTTTGGTACGTTTAATCCAATTCATATTGGCCACTTGGTGATTGCCAACCACATGGCAGAATTTTCTGATCTAGATGAAGTTTGGTTGGTAATCACTCCCCATAGTCCTTTTAAGAAAAAGAAAACCCTATTGGATAACAATCACAGGTACGAAATGGTCTATGAGGCCACAAAAGATTATCCAAAATTACGCCCAAGCAAAATAGAATTTGAGCTTCCCCAACCTAATTATACGGTAAATACTTTGGTTCACTTGGCCGAAAAGTATGGGACAGATTATAAGTTTTCTTTAATGATGGGAGAAGACAATCTTAAGGGCCTGCATAAATGGAAAAACTTCGAGGCCATTTTGGAACATCATAAAATTTATGTATATCCTAGAATTTCCGAAGGGGAAACAGACCATAGTTTTAAGGGCCATCCCAATATTACCCATATCGATGCACCAATAATGGAAATTTCATCCACTTTCATTCGAAAACAGCATAAAGCAGGTAAAAATATCAGACCCCTATTGCCTGAAAATGTTTGGAAGTATTTGGACGAAATGAATTTTTATAGATAGTTGCCTTTTTCGTCCAGCTTAACCTTAAGTGTCTTTTTTCTTTTCCTCAATTTAATTTTAAAGGTTCTATTTACCCCTTTTTGATGGTTATAATCTATAAGGTAAACCTCGTCAACGATTTTCCAACTAGGGTATTTTTTTTCAAGGGATTGTAATACAACCTCTGGAAGATCCAAATTTTTAAACCTTTCTATAGTCCTTAGAATTTTACCATCCTCGTCATATACGGCTACAATCTTTCCTTCCGGAATGTAAAAGGAAACGGTATAAAACGGATATTCATCTTCAAAAATATCGTCCTTTTTAATCTTATAGCTCGCAACCTTTCGCTCTAGTAATTTAACAGGCGTAGGGGTCACTTTAGAATCAATGCTACTTAAATATTTATAGTTGACAGCGGTTACAACAACCTCGGATAGTTCCTCGGTTTTAGGATCTTGTGCCCACAAACTGCTTGTCAGGATAAGAGCAATAAACAAGGGGATTGCGGTTTTCATGTGCATTTTTTAGTGGTTAAAAGTAACCTTATACCTTGACAAAAGTTATGAGCAATATCAGTTTTAAGACAGGGATAATACTTTATTTCTTGGATAGAACATCTGTTCCAAGGTAGGTATTGTCCTTGTTGTAATACCAGGCCCTTGTTTTTGGCATCTTAATATTTTGTATGGTTTCTTCCCCTGTTAAAAGAATGTATTCGCCATCATTTTTTGATTCGTCATGAAAAAATTGATAGACCTCCATGGCATAGGTTATTGGGTCAAAATAGAAATACCATGTATCCCCACCAACATCTTCTGTATAGGTTACTTTTAGAACCAAGTACTCTTTATTTTTAAATTTTCTACGTTTTACCTCGGGGTCTATGATCGTTCCAGGGTCCTTTAATTTCATGGGAAGACCATAGAGGTAGGTGTAATAATTTTTCATCATGACGGCTCTCTCACAATTGAGATTAAATGTTTTTTGTTGCGCCTCCGAAAATTCTGCATTGCCATTTAAACGTAATTTACAGTCATTGTCTTTTAAGATGTATTCCAGAGAAATTGCTTCTTGATTCACAGTTAAACTAAATACTTGCCCTGGGAGGTTTATCTTTATCTTACTTTTTCTTTCGGTTTTCTTTGGGGTTTCCATAGTCACTGTAAACTCCCCGTTAAATGTTGGCCAATTATTATTTGGATCATGATAGGCAATGGCATTTTGTAACAGCTGATTACCAGTTAAACTTTGTGATAGGCCTATGAAGGGTATGGAAGAAATTAATAGAAAGAAAATTATTCTCAACATGGTTGCGGTGTATTAGAGATGTATAAGATACCTATTTTTTACATTTGGATTATATTTTTGGTTGTTGTTGCACATGATTATAGTCGAAATATTGACTTTATTTTGTTAATATTCCTTAAAAAGTCGGGAATAGCTTTTGAATAGTTTTA
>JBFIGS010000039.1:0-14857 GCA_041602195.1 Sediminicola sp.
AAGAAGGCCAACAACAATAAAATGTAGTGGTATCTCTTACCATTTTGAAATCCCATTTGTACGACCAAGGTGTTTTTACCCACCTTTTTATCGGATAAGGAGTCCCGTAAATTATTTAAATTCAGAACCCCCACACTTAATAATCCAATGGTAATTGCAGGCAATATAGAATCTGTAGTAATAAATTTGGTGTACAGGAACATACAGCCAAGAACACCCAAAAGTCCAAAAAACAGAAATACAAATAAATCTCCCAAACCTCTATAACCATAGGCAGAGGAGCCTACTGTATATTTTATGGCGGCCCAGATACTTCCCGCCCCTAATACAAGGAATAAAATGATATACCCATAATTTTGGAATCCAAAAGCAACAAAAACCAATACTAGAACCAGTAATACGTTTATGATGATGCTCAATACAATCCCGGTCTTGAGTTCTTCTCTAGTCAACAGTCCACTTTGTAGTGCTCTTTTTGGGCCGATCCGGTCACTATTATCCGTTCCTTTTACTCCATCACCATAATCATTGGCGAAATTTGAAGTTACTTGAAATCCAATAGTGGTCATCAATGCCAATACAAAAATGGCATAGTTGTTATAACCATAAAAATCTGCCAAAGCAGTTCCTACAATAATACCTGATAATGAGAGTGGAAGTGTTCTTAGTCTCGCGGCATTCAGCCACGCCTTAGTTTTTGACAAAATTAATACGGTTCTTCTATTTTAATTCTTTTGCCATCTTGATAAGAAGCAACGAAAGCATCGGAGAATCCCATTTTCACCAATTGGTACCTAAATGATCTCGCTTCTGCCAATGTTTCAAAATTACCCAAGGAATAGGAATAAAATGGATTGGTTTTTACAAGCATGGTATTGGCCAAGGCTTCAGAGGTAAGTGTTAAATTATTATCTACAAATGATTTTATCTGTACTGAGTAGATAGTTTCCTTTTCCAAGAAACTTTTAGCTAAATAAAACTCCTTGACTTCACTAAGTTCCTCATTTTTTCTCTTCAGGTTATCCATCCTATACTTTATAGCCTCGAGGCTATCGATGGATACTAAAAGATTATTTCTGTTTTCAAAGGAAGTAGAACTACTTACACCAGCCGAGAAAGAAGTAATGGCTAAGGCGCCTATAAGAAAAAGACCTGTAACACCCGCAAGTACATTGCGTTGTATTTTATTTCTTTTAATTTCTTTGTTCTTATATTTTATTTGATCTAATAGTCGCTCATTTATAATTTGAGCCTTATCAATATCTTTGTGCAATTCCAATAAATCGCTTTCCTCTATGAATGGCATATATTTCTTAGGTTTTCAGGGGTACGTATGCATAAATTTAAGCAAAGTCTACCAATAACTTGAACTAATATAACAAAAATAGAAGATTTTAGTCAAATTAAAAACATATAGCTCCTATAAATAGCAAGTATACAATTGATTTTCATTTATTTAATAGTGTAAAAATGAAAAATTGACACTTAAATCAAATAAATTCCATCCTCTTTAATATCAATTTTACGCTCCCTATATAAGGTGCCTATACCCTTTTTAAAGTTCTTTTTACTTAATTGAAACGCATATTTGATATCCTCTGGATGTGATTTGTCATGAAAGGGCAAAAACCCTCCCGCCTTTGTAAGATGCTCATAAATAAGATTGGCTGCTGGCTCCACGCTCTTATACCCTATCGGTTCAAGGGAAACATCAATTTTATTGTCCTCCCGAATGGCCTTCACATAACCTTTCATTTGATCTCCCACAGATAGTTTTTTAAATATCTCATTGAGATATACCAGTCCCTTGTGCTTGTTGTTAATGATCACCTCCCAGCCCAAATCGGTAAGTCGGGTGACAATGATGTCAACTTCCTCCCAATTATTTACCGTTAACACCTCGTTATCAATAAACTTATCGAGCTTGTTACTGGCCACCAAGCGTTGTGTTTTATCATCCAAATAACAGTAAACAACATAAGATTGTCCGGTCTGCATTTTTGTTCGTTGTTCGCTAAATGGCACCAAAAGATGCTTTTCCAAACCCCAGTCCATAAAGGCGCCTATATTATTCACCTCAGCAACACGTAACAAATTAAAAGTGTTTCTTATTATGTGTGGTTTAATATTAGTGGTAACTGGACGCTCTTCATGATCCAAATAGCAAAATACAGTGAGCTCATCCCCTATCTCATAGATTTCAGGAACATATTTATTGGGCAATAAAACTTCAGTTCCCTCACCATCTCCTAAAAATAGCCCAACGCTGGTATCCCTTAAAATTTCCAGTGTGTTGTAATTCCCTAACTCAATCATAAAATAGTATCTACTTTTGTGCAAAAATACGTTTAAAAAAACTGCTGTAAAAAAAAGCCGCTCTTTTTAAGGAACGGCTGGAAGTTTTAATAAAAAGAAGGTCTATTTATAGACCGATTCTTTTTTAAAATGTTTGGCTAAAAGGTAATAAACTACCGCCCTATATTTATTTCTTTCCGAAGAACCATATTGTTCCATTACACTTTTAATGCCTTCCATCAATTTTGGGCTATCACTCATTCCCAATTTCTTGATTAAGAAGTTATTTTTTACAGTTTCAAGTTCTTTATCATCAGAACCAGAAACTGTTGATGCATCCCTATTGTAAATTGAAGGACCACAGCCAATGGTGACCTTGGTCAAAAAATCCATATCTGGAGTTACTCCTATTTTGGTCTTCAAATCAGAAGCATACTTTTCTATTAGCTCGTCTCTTTTACTCATAATGGTACATGTTGGTTTAGTTAATTAATAATTCCTTCCTAAGATATAAAATCAAAGTAACTAAGCAAAATTTTATTGTTCATTACTCGTGGAGTTTTAATTTCCAAAAGCTTGGGTTTATCCGACTTGCCAAAAAAAGATGTCAATGCCGTACCCAATTCCCTCTCATTTTCTGCCATTTCGTATTCCATCTGATACATCTTGCACAAATGTGAAGCATCCATATGATGGACGGTTTCAAAAAAGGTTTCAAAATTCTCCGTATCCTCTTGTCCCGGAAGAATCCTAAAAATTCCTCCCCCTTCATTGTTTAGTACTATAATTCTAAAGTCTGAACGAAGGTGATTGTTCCAAAGGGCATTGCTGTCATAGAAAAAACTTAAATCGCCAGTGATAAAAAGAGTGGGATCTTTATGTACAATTGAGGCCCCTATGGCCGTGGAAGTACTGCCATCTATACCGCTGGTACCGCGATTACAAAAAACACTCAGGGACGGATTCAAGTCAAAAAGCTGGGCATATCTAATTGTTGAGCTATTGGCCAATTGCAATTGGTACCCATTTGGAACATTCTTGAAAATATGGTGAAAAGCAAGCATATCACTAAACGGAATTTGTTCCACGTATTCTTGGCGCTTTACTTGATAACCTTTTTTAACGCTGTCCCAAAAACTAAAATAATTGCTGGGTTGTGAAACAAGTCCACCGTTGAAAACTTCAAAAAACTGTAATGGATTCACCTTAAAATGGTGTGATAGACAAAAAAAGGTATTGTTCGCCTTTTTCGGGTCTATATGCCAATGGTGCTCGGGTGTGAATTTTCTTAAAAAGGCCTTTATTTTTTTGGAAACTATCAGCCCCCCGAAGGTGAGTAGTATTTCGGGCCTCAATTCTTGGAAGAGCTCTTCCTTATTCTTTGATTTTTCAATAGGGGCTATGATACTGTCTATGCTCCCAAAAAAATTAGGATGATGAAGATTGGAGGTAGTCTCCGTGAAAACAATAACCGAAGGGTCATGTGCCACCGAGTCTAATAGTTCTTGAACCTCATGGCTTGGATCATGAACCCCTACCAGGATCATTTTTCTTTTGGCGGTATTCCACATTTTAATATACTCATCAAGATCCTCAATCAATGGGTTTTCCTGTTCCTTCCCTACCGCACCTATTGTAGTGATCATTGGCTTTTCTACAACACTGTAAAGGGGCTCCTCAAAGGGGACATTGATATGAACCGGCATTTTATCCTGAAAGGCAATATTCAAGGCTTTTAAGAGCTCCTCTTCGTTGTATTCTTGGATGGATGATTGTAGGGATCCTTCAGTATCGGCTATGCCTATGGGATTTGTGTTTCCAATGTCCATCTTTAAATTAGCGGAATAACCAATATGGTTTTGAAAAACATTTTCCTGTCTTATGGTCTGTCCGTCCCCAATATCAATTTTATGTGGAGGTCTATCGGCAGTGATAACTACCAACGGGATATCACTATAATATGCTTCTGCGATCGCTGGATAATAGTTTAAGAGTGCACTTCCCGATGAACATAACAATGCAACGGGCTTTTTAGACTGCTGGGCAATGCCCAAGGCAAAAAAAGCTGCGCAACGTTCATCTACAATACTGTAACATTTGAATGATGGATCTTCAGAAAAACCAATGGTCAATGGTGCATTTCGAGAGCCTGGAGAAATTACTATATTATTTATGCCATTTGCCTTGCAATGGAAAACTACAGTCTGTGCCGAGGGTATGCTTGAGTATTTCATGAATAACAAAAATACAACGGAAGTAGTTCTTAACCCAATACTTAAAAGGGTTTACAATCTATTTTGGATTACTTTTAACATCGTGGCACTTTTGTTTACTGTTTCCTCCCATTCTTGCTCCGGAATTGAATCAATGGTAATACCTCCCCCAATGTAAATGATTGCTGTCTTGTCCACTAATTGCATGGAACGTAAATTGACAAAAAGATCTGTTTTGGTGTGAATAGCCCTATACGCTTTATTTTCTATATTTCTGTTGTTGGACGCTCTAGCTTTTTCTTCCTTAAAATTTAGCTCTCCTAGATATCCCGTATAAAAATCCCTTTTATAATTTTCATTGGCCTTAATAAATAAATAGGCCTCATTCTTGGGCAACCCACCTACAGCGGGAGTAGGATGTAGAACCTTCAGAAGTTTTTTAATGTCCAACACCTTTAATCTCCCAGTTATTTTGGTTCTCAGATGCATTAAACTACCCGCCCGTAACGATTGGGTCTCTGAAATTTGTAATTGGCTCACCATGCTCTTTAAAACTTCGGTGATGTAATTGGTGACCATAGATTGTTCCTCAATATCCTTCTTTTTCCATTCAGGGTGGGGATCTCCGGTGTAGGGTTGTGTCCCTGCCAAGGACATGGTTTGAATATGTTTATTTTGGATACTTACCAATACCTCGGGAGTAGCTCCCAACCACAGCCCTACTTTGGGGTGGTACCACATATAACAAAAAGCTTCTGTATAGGTATTCAATAACTTCAAAAACAATTGGAGGGGGGTTCCTTGATATGCGGTCAAAATTTGCCTAGAGAGCACTACTTTTTTAAAAGTACCTCTCTCAATTTCCTTTATAGCTTTGGCTACTAATTGAAGATGAAAGCTCCTCTCGTCCAATTCCGAGGGGGAATAATCTATTGGGGATGTATTTTCCTGATGGATATATTGTGCCCTTAATTCAAATTGGGCCTCTACAACCTCTTCCAGTGGGATGAGAATTACTTCATCTTTTTCATCAAAAGGAGCAAAGACAAAACCGGTTTCCTTAAAATCGGAACAGTGATGTAATGTGGTATCGGATTGAAAGATCCCCTTTACTAACTTTTGGCCAGGTTTTCTATAAACAACCAAAGGCTTTTCTTCCAAAAACTGTTTTTCAATCTGATGTAAGAGCTGTTGGAACATATTATTTTTTCGGCAATGCTAGTGTGGTTAATTTACAAAGTGATATTAAGTTATCGTCCTTGTCTGTTATCTTAATGTCCCATACCTGGGTAGTGCGACCTTTGTGCATAAGGACTGCCTTAGCATACACATCCCCTTCTTTAATACTTTTCACATGGTTGGCCGATATCTCAATACCCCTTACAAAAAACTCCTGTGCATTTAGAAATATGTAAGAAGCTGCACTTCCCACACTCTCAGCCAAAGCTACCATTGCGCCTCCGTGCAAAACACCGTCCGGTTGGTAAACTTTTGAGGTTACGGGCATTTTCCCGACCAAGAAATTTTCTCCCACATCCACATATTCAATTTCCAATGTTTCCATTAAGGTATTTTTTGAATTCTCATTGCAGATGCGCAGTATTTTTTCCTTGTATTCGTTCATAGTTGAGATTTTTGTAAAATTAAGTATTCTATGATGTAAATGATAATTCTACCTTGTATTATATCACTAAATGAAACTAAAAAAAGTGGTTAAAATTGTAAATTTGACATATGACATCTAAAGAAAAACATGTAACCTATGCTATTACCAATTCATATAGCACTTTAAACAAGCTTACCGAAAAAACAAAGAGGGTTTGGATGGTCTTTCATGGTTTGGGACACCTAAGCACATACTTCATCCGTTATTTTAATGAATTACCAGCCAATGAAAATTACATCATAGCCCCACAGGCCCAATCTAAATATTACCTAAATGAGTCCTACACCCATGTTGGGGCCAGTTGGCTCACAAAAAACAACACAGAGGAAGGCATCACTAATGTCCTACACTATATAGATACTGTATTTAATAATGAAAAAGTCCCCGAGCAATGTGAATTAAATGTTTTGGGATTTTCCCAAGGCGTATCAATAGCCGCACGATGGGTAGCAAGAAGGAAAATAAAGTGTAACCATTTGGTGCTTTATGCCGGAAGCTTGCCCAAGGAATTGAACCACACCGATTTCTCACATTTACAATCGGACAAGACAAAAATTACCTATATAATGGGAAACAAGGATCCGTATATAAACGTTGAAAGAAAAAATATAGAAGTGCACAAAATTGAAGACATATTCCAAGGCAAGGCAAATGAGATAATTTTTGAAGGGGGACATGAAATTAAAAAAGAAATTATCAATGCACTTTGACATAAGCGTACCCATAGGCTCCCCTCTCAATTGATAAACGGGAAAGCCGTTATGCCCAAAAGGACATTAAATTTTATTAGTTGAAGACGTACATGTTGTTTATCCACATCTCATTTAAGACTAACAGAATCGAAAATATTCTTCATTGTGTTGATTTACAGAATTTTAACATATGAATTTAACATTAAAACCTATCCTTTTCTTCATTTTGTCATTTTTTTTTGTAATTTGAATATCGGATTGTTATTGACAAATCATATTATATTTTCCTCCCGCATCATTCCTGATTTTAGCTTTTTAGCAACGGTTGTATAAGGCTATATATTTCTAAGTTCCCTTTAAAATTTAAATTTTAAACGTTTGGAGTCTTGAATATAGGATTAGAGAAATATCGGCATTATTATGAAACTTTAATAGAGAGTGACCTCTTTAGTAATGTCACGCACGATTCCCTCAACCAACTATTGGAAATTTCAACCGCCCAAAATTGGCCTAAAAAAACATGTATCCTAGACACCAGTCACACCCAGTATACGTTTCATATACTTATCACGGGTAAAATAAAGGTGTATCACTTCGATCCATCTAACGATCGATTGCTTACCCTGTTCCTATTACAGGACAACGATGTCTTTGATATCTTCTCCTTAATGGGCTGTGGCACCCACAAAGTATATTATGAGGCCTTGGACGATACCGAAGTTTTATGTATTCCTGTTTCCAAAATGAAAGAATGGATGAAAGACAATTCTTTGGTGCATAAGTCATTTTTGTCCTATACTGTTCAAAAGATGAATATATTGGAACGATATGTTATTAATGTAGCACTAGAGGACATCCCTACGCGGCTGGCCCGTTTATTATATAATAATATGGATAAATCTTCTGCCCAATACCAGTCCATATGTGGTCTCTCCCACTCAGAATTAGGTGCATTGATTGGAACTACAAGAGCGGTAGTGAACCGACATATTCAAAATTTTAAAGAGGAAGGCATATTGGAGGTTAGCAGAAAACAAATTACTGTAACCAATGTGGAGCTTCTCGAAGAAAAAATATCGGGCAAAAAAGCATAACCCTATTAAATCTACCGTTCAAATCGATTTTTTTATAAAGATTTTCATCTTATATCGTGTTCTGCTACTTAGGTAGCATTTTTAATGGAAGGTAGGCTGTACTTTAGTGATAGTGAATGGCTAACTATTCTTTTACTCGAAGCCCATTCCCCCCTCTTCCGGTTATAACAATAATTAGCTAAGCTACATTGGCCAATTAGTTTTGTTTATTAACCTTTAAATAAATATCATCATGAAAAATGTTTTAATCGGTTTATTATTTCTAGGCCTTACCAGCCTAGCCTACGCTCAGGACAAGCCTGCAAACGCGGACAAAGATGCTGACGTAGAGGAAGTAAAATTAAAAGGAGTTACAGTTAAAAATATGAACTCCAATTATTTAAACAAGGTCCAAGACCCTACAACTCCAGAAAGAGTGGTTCAATTAGAGAATACCGCAGCTAGATACGATCTTACATCATCCGATATCTACGATGGTAACCATGAAGCTTATGAAGTAATTTTCGAACAGACAAATGGTAGAATCATTGCCACTTACGATAAAGATGGCCAGATACTAACCTCTTTTGAAAAGTTTACCGATTTAACGCTGCCAGCACCTGTGAGGAATAGTCTTTACAAAGAATACCCTGGATGGACAGTTCATAAAGATGCTTACTTAGTTTCTTATTATGAGGGAACAGATACTGTCAAAAAGTTATACAGGATTCAACTTAGGAAGGAAAACCAAAAATTGAACCTTAAGTGTGATGTGGACGGCAATATATTATAAATGGTGAAATGAATTAATTTCATCATTTTTTTAGGTCTTTTTATACTATGATGGGCGGACCAATTGTCCGCCCATCATTTTTATAAATATCTTAAAAATAAAATAAAAAAAAAGCATTAATTAAACTGTTAAAATATGTAGAAGGGCTACTAAAGTAGCTTAAGAAAATGCATCAAAGTATGTATTTTAGTACAAGTAAAAGGCTAGTGATTGTTTAAAATAAATCCAATGCCCCCCGATCTATAGGATAATACAAGAATTAGTCAAGCTCTATTGACAAATTAGATATCATTTTTAATCCTTTAAAAATATCATCATGAAAAACGTATTATTCGGTCTATTATATTTAGGTCTTACCTGCCTATCCTATTCCCAAGAGATTCCTACAAGCATAGATTTTAAAGAAGTAAAATTAATAGGGGTAACCGTAACTCCTTTAAATACCACCTATTTAAGAAAGGTTCAAGATAAAAATACTCCAGAGTTAGTCAAGAAACTGGAAAATACAGCCGCAAGATTTGATGTTACTGAGGCAAGTATATATGATGGCAACCACGAAGGGTACGAGGTTATCTTTGAACAGACCAACGGCCGAATCATTGCTACTTACGACCAAAATGGCAAAATCGTTTCCTCTTTTGAAAGATTTACCAATTTGAATCTTCCTCCACCAGTTCGCAACAATATTGCGAAGAAATACCCTGGTTGGATAGTGCATAAGGATGCCTATTTGGTTTCCTATTACGTAGATGCTGAGCACGTAAAAAAAGTGTACAAAATTCAAATCAGAAAAGAAAATGAAAGGAAAAATATTAGGTGTACGGTAGAAGGTGAAATTCTATAAAGTTGCTAATTCCAAAAAATTATTCATCAATTAAAAAAAAGGGCACTTGCTCTTTTTTTTTGTACCTAACATATGTGAAAGTTTTTTGACATAATTATTTTAAGCAATACCCTCAAACAACCCTATCCACCTCCTAATTCACTTTTAATCCGGTGAAGTAACCACTTTATTAGACAAATTACATTGGTTCACAACATTTTGTGCTGTGTTGACCACAAATTTTTTCCATACTGAAATATTCTTTCCTTCTTGCGGGCTAATATATTTAAGAGCAACCCCCGACATTATGAACAGATTAAGCTTTTTATTCATTTCCTTTCTTTTTTTGAACTCAGCCATATTTGCAAATTGCGGTGAAGCGTACTCCTCAGCGACATATGCATTAAGCCACACCAAAAAATCATTGGACTCCAATAACTTTGACCATCAGATGTATTATGCGGATAGGGCCATAGATGCCTTGGAGAAGACAAAAGGATTAGCAGAAAATTGCGGTTGTGACAATTCAATGGACTATATATTTAATGGACTTGTAGATTTAAAAAAATCTGCGGACCCAGAAGATTGGGACAAAGGGAGGTATTTTGCTCAAAAAGCTTATGAGGAATTGCAATCCCTAATTAGCGCATTTGATGTTTGTACGAGTTCTGTGCCAAGTGTAAATTATGACTTGGAGAATACAGCCGTATCTGATGCTTCTTCCAAAGCCATTCAATTAGAAGGAAATGGCTTAAAAGAAAAACAACGGCAACTGGAACAACAACAACAAGAATTATTAGAGCAACAACGGGTATTGGCCGAGAAAATAGCAGAGCAAAAACGATTAACTGCTCAAATGCAGCGGGCCAGGGATTTGGAATATGAAGAGCAATTGAAACTCAAAAGAATTGCAGAGCTGACCTTTAAAGAGTATGGGTTAAAACTTAAAGATCTCATGAATGTTTTTGATTGTTCTGCTTCTACCACTCCCAATAATTGGAGCGCAGAACGCAGCGAGGAAGTATTAAGGAACGAAACACTGGAAGCCACCAGGAAATATTATATGGATAAGGTGGTAGCCATGCAAAAGCAAGCATTGGACCACTTTAATACTTGTGTGAAAAAATAACCATATATCTTAGTCATAAAAAAAGGGCCATGTTCATACATGGTCCTTTTCAATTGGATTGAAACTATCGTATCAATTAGCCTCAAAGTATTTGATCTTTCTGGTAGTATAAGTATTATCTGGAGTAATTATCTGCTTTACCCAGTTTCCGCTTTTGGTATTGTCAAATTGATATACATACTTTTTTAAGGAAACCCCTTGTCCTATTTTTGTTCGTAATTCTACCAACATTCCGGCTTCATTATAGGTATATGTCTTAGTTTCCTTTGGTAATAATTTATTCGCATTCTTATCAAAAACCATTTTGGTCTCGGAAATGAGTTTGTTTTTGGCATTGAATATTTCCTCTTTGGCGGTATTGGGCTCTCCATCCAAAAAATCAATGACCAGTTTAATTTTTCTTGTAGTGTTGGTGTTGGATTTTGTTTCCTTTATACTTACCGTTTTCAGTAATACTGAATTTAAAAAGTACGAAGCTTTCTGTTCTCCTTTTGCTGAAGAATATTCCACCAACGTTTCATCAATACCATCAGTACTGGTTCTTGTAATCTTGATCAGCTGATCATCCTTATCATAATAATATTCGTACTGGTCAAGAAATTCCTTGTTATAGGAAACTATCTTTTCCGTTATTTTTTTATTCGCCGTGGTATCTATGGTGTAGATATTTGCAATGGAGGTATTCCTATCAAAAACCCCATCCCTATAGTTTTCGAATCGTTTTTCCTTTAGTTCCTCTTTGGCGTATTTGTAAATGGTGATATCATAATCATCATCATTATAACGGGTAATCGCTTTGGTAAGCAGGCCTGCCTCATTAAACTCAAACTCCTCTTTCCCGTAATCGGTGATAACCAAACAGGATTTCACTGGTCCCTTAAGGTCAAAATCGGTATACTTAAAAATATTGATCTCCTGGGAAGACAAAGACTGGGCATTTAATACCATTAAAATGCCAAGGAAAATTCCCAAAAAAGTTGATACGTAGTTTTTTACCATAGGTCAAAATTAGTCGATATTATACCAAAACAAAAAGAAAAGAAGATCAAATAAAAAAGGGGCGAATTGCTTCGCCCCTTTTCTTTTTTGGATAAATTGATTTAATGATCAATTTACCTATCTCTAATTTATTACTTTACTTCTTCGAAGTCAACATCTTCCACATTATCGCCTTCTTTGGCTCCAGCGTCTGCGCCAGCTTCACCATTTGGTGAGGCATCTGCTTGTTGTCCTTCTGCCTGTGCTTTGTACATTTCTTCAGAAGCTACTTTCCAAGCCTCATTGATTTTGTCCAAAGCTGGAGAGATCATGGCCAAATCTTTAGATTCGTAAGCCTTTTTCAACTCTTCCAAAGCATCTTCGATTGGTTTCTTTTTATCATCAGATAATTTTTCGCCAAATTCTTTCAGTTGCTTTTCAGTTTGGAAGATCATTCCATCTGCTTCATTCAACTTATCAGCAGTTTCTTTTGCTTTTTTATCCGACTCGGCATTCGCTTCCGCTTCAGCTTTCATTTTCTTGATTTCTTCTTCGGTCAAGCCAGAAGAAGCTTCAATACGGATATCCTGAGATTTGTTGGTAGCCTTATCAGTCGCTGATACTTTGATTATACCATTGGCATCGATATCAAAAGTAACTTCAATTTGAGGTGTTCCCCTTTGTGCTGGTGGAATACCGTCCAAATGGAATCTTCCGATAGTTTTATTGTCCGTTGCCATTGGTCTTTCACCTTGTAAGACATGGATTTCTACAGAAGGCTGATTGTCTGCCGCTGTTGAGAATACCTGAGACTTCTTAGTAGGGATGGTTGTGTTGGACTCAATCAACTTGGTCATCACACCTCCCATGGTCTCAATTCCTAAAGATAAAGGTGTCACATCCAATAAAAGTACATCCTTCACGTCTCCGGTCAATACACCACCTTGAATTGCGGCTCCTACAGCAACAACTTCATCAGGGTTCACTCCTTTGGATGGTTTTTTTCCGAAAAACTTTTCTACAGCTTCCTGTACGGCAGGAATTCTTGTAGAACCACCTACCAAAATGATTTCATCAATATCGCTTTTTGATAAACCGGCCGCTTTAAGGGCTGTCTCACAAGGCGCTATAGTCCTTTTTACCAAATCGTCGATCAACTGCTCAAATTTAGCTCTAGACAAAGTACGCACCAAGTGTTTTGGTCCTGAAGCAGTGGCTGTCACATATGGCAAGTTGATTTCAGTCTGGGCAGATGAAGATAATTCTATCTTAGCTTTTTCTGCAGCCTCACGTAAACGTTGTAATGCCATAGCATCCTTACGCAAATCAATTCCTTCTTCCTTGTTAAATTCGTCTGCCAACCAATCGATGATCTTTTGGTCAACATCGTCACCTCCTAGGTGTGTATCACCATCTGTTGACAATACCTCAAATACACCATCTCCTAATTCTAGAATGGAAACATCATGAGTACCACCTCCAAAGTCAAATACTACAATTTTTTGTTCTTTATCTTTCTTATCCAAACCATAAGCTAAAGATGCAGCTGTTGGCTCATTGATAATACGCTCTACTGTAAGACCTGCAATTTCACCGGCTTCTTTAGTCGCCTGTCTTTGTGCATCGTTAAAGTAAGCAGGAACAGTAATTACCGCTCTTGTCACTGTTTGTCCCAAATAGTCTTCTGCAGTTTTCTTCATTTTCTGAAGGATCATAGCAGATAATTCCTGTGGAGAATACAAACGGCCATCGATATCAACTCTTGGAGTATCATTGTCTCCCTTTACTACTTTATAAGGTACTCTTCCTGCCTCTTTACTAGATTCAGAAAATTTATTCCCCATAAATCTCTTTATAGAGTATATGGTTTTAGTTGGGTTTGTAACTGCCTGACGTTTTGCAGGGTCACCTACCTTAATCTCTCCGCCTTCTACAAAAGCTATAACGGATGGTGTTGTTCTTTTTCCTTCTGCATTTGGGATAACTACTGGCTCGTTACCTTCCATTACGGATACGCAAGAGTTGGTGGTTCCCAAATCTATTCCGATAATCTTACTCATATTTATGTTTTTATTGTGTTGAAAATTCCTTTTGTAATTCGATACCTATAGGTCAATGATTATGCCATGAAAAGAAATATGACAAGGTGTCAGATTATCGATATCAAAAATGACAATTCAGACCTTTGATAGCTATAAATACTCAAACTTCCCTTGATTTGACATGTGAAAGTTTTAATGATAGGTTTATACCACCTTAAATAACTAGTAGCGCATTTAGCTGATTCCTCGTAACTTATAATACCCTCTATTGTCATAATTGGAATTAACGCATTTCCCATTCATTTTTATCTTAGAGTAACATATATTTGTTACCAACTTAATCGATTGCGTAAATGGAATGTATTAGCACCTTCGACATGCTTAAAATAGGTATTGGTCCGTCTAGCTCCCATACTCTTGGTCCTTGGCGGGCTGCAGAAAGATGGATCAAAGAATTGAAGGAAGATGGTTTATTTGATCAAGTTGCTTCCATTAAGGTTCATATCTATGGTTCTTTGTCCTTAACAGGAAAAGGGCATGCGACAGATTTAGCTATTATGTTGGGATTAACAGGGGCCGACCCAGAGTATATCCCTATTGAAGATATCAGTGGTATCGTAGAGGAAATAAAATCCACGGGAATTTTGAGTTTTAATAGCGAAAAGGAGATTCCTTTTGATGCCAAACAGGATATTGTTTTTGAAAAGCAGTTTTTACCATTTCATGCCAATGGGATGCTATTTGTGGCCACATTGAGATCTGGAGAAAAAATTGAAGAAACCTATTATTCCATTGGTGGAGGATTTGTAGTAAAAGAAGAAAGGGCAAACGCCAAACAAAACCTAAAAGTATTCAAAACCTTCCCCTTCCCTATAGTAAAGGGCACGGAGCTTCTCGCCTATTGCAAACAGGAGAATAAATCCATTTCGGAATTGGTATTGGAAAATGAACGGTCATTGCGCACAGATACCGAAATAGATCGGGAGTTACAGCGCATATGGGATACAATGCTAGAATGTATGTACATAGGTTGCCACACAGAAGGACATTTACCTGGTGGCTTAAATGTTAGAAGACGTGCCTATGATATGTCCCAAAGTCTAAAAGGGGACATCCCCTATTCCAATCCTCAAGAATGGCTGGAGGCTATCCG
>JBFIGS010000040.1:0-14763 GCA_041602195.1 Sediminicola sp.
AGAATACGGCCTGATAGGGACCGTGGAGCAACCTAAAATATATGGAGCAGGACTCCTATCTTCCATTGGTGAAAGTGCTTGGTGCATGACGGATGAAGTGAAAAAGATCCCTTATTCCTCTGAGGCCGCACACACCTCTTTTGATATTACCAAACCCCAGCCTCAGCTATTTGTAACTCCAGATTTCGCATTTTTAAGTCAGGTTTTGGAAGAATTTGCAAATACCATGGCCTTGCGTACGGGAGGTTTGAAGGGAATTACAAAACTAATCCACTCCAACGCATTGGGCACCGCAGAACTTAGCACAGGACTGCAAATATCCGGTGTGTTTGATCGTGTGATCCAATTTGACAATAAGCCTGCCTATATTACAACTAAAGGCAAGACTGCCCTTTCTTATCGAGAAAGGGAATTGGTAGGACACAGCACCAAACATCATGCAGAAGGATTTGGCTCTCCCATTGGCATGCTCAAAGGCATAAATCTGGCCATTGAAGATATGAGCCCTCGGGATTTAAAGGCCTATCATATCTATGAAGGGGAAACTGTTTCCTTAGAGTTTGAAAGCGGTGTTAAGGTTACAGGTGACATCGTAACGGGCACAAGGAATCTCAGAGGGGAAATCATCCTTATCACGTTTGAAAACTGCACAGTAACCTACCAGGATGAGACATTGTACCAACCAGATTGGGGCTTGTACCATATGGCAGTAGGAGAAAAAGTAATCTCCGCCTTTAACGGGCCGGCAGATCTAAACAGTTTTGATTTGGTATCCCATAAGCTTACGGAAACCACCATTAAGGCCAAAAAGACCCAAGAGACCACCCAATTGGAATTGCTTTACCAACAAATCAGGGATTTCAGGGAAGGCACAAATACCACGATCTCCAGAAACAAGGTTTTCCAAGAAGTCAAGGCCAACTATCCGAAAGACTGGTTGCTATCCGTAGAACTCTATGAACTGGCTGTAAGCAATGGGGATGAAGAATTTGCCGCAGATATTGTAGAACATCTTGAAAAGGTCAAGCAAGAAAATCCAAAACTGGGCCACCTAATCGATGATGGTCTTACCTTGGTAGATCAAAGCCTGGTAGGCTAGTTGAATCAACTATTAAAACTCCATATATGTATAGGATTGCTTAAGCACATCCATCTTTTCTTTCAATGATTTAATGAAAGCTATATGTTGGGCCGAATTTGGATCAAATGGCCTGTGGTTTAAACCTCGCTGCACTTCTCCAACCCTTTCCATGACGGGATAGGCCTTTTTGTCTACCCAGCTCTCTTTGAACTTTTCCCAAATATAACTAATGGCCAAATCATTAGGATGTACCATATCCTCCGCATAAAAACGATAATCGCGCAGCTCGTCCATCATAATCTCGTAAGAAGGGAAATAAGATATAGACTCATTCTTTAGCACCTTGTGAACAGCAGCTATGAGGTGTGCCTTACTTTGTTGGTTCTCCACAAATCCATCTTTTAAATGCCGCACTGGGGAGACCGTAAACACCAGTTGTACTTGAGGATTATTAGTGTGTACTAATTTGATAATTCGCTCTAGACTTGATGCAACCTCATCTAATGAAAGTAGCTCTTTGGCAAATTGTTTTTGGGGGACTTTATGACAATTGGCCACTACTGCACCCGATGTATTGTTCCGGTATACCCATGCTGTCCCCAAGGTGATCAAAATATGGGATGCCCCTTTAATTAGTTGACGGGTCTGTTGCAACCCATGGTTCAATTTATCCAATAACGTTGCCTCTGTGGCGCTGCTCAATACTGAGTGCCCATCAAAACAGTGCCAACGTTCATTTAAAAAGAAGATGTCAGCTTTGGTATATTCCTTCTCTGCCATCGCCCTAGTAATCAAATTTTCAATGGCCAATGGATGAAACAATATCCCAAAAGGGTTAAGCACAGAACGGTACTTGTAGTACTGCAACTTCTTACCTATATGCTCAGCGAAGCAAGATCCCAGAGACAAGGTATGACTATCATATCCCAAAGGTTTTTTCGCTACATCGAGGGGCACTTGTGTTTGAAGTTTCATGGTATCTATTATTTAGCAAAACACCCAAAAGATATTAAAAATCAATTGGGTGCTTCATTAGATTTATTTTAGTTCTCGACTCTGCTCGAACCGACAATCTCCTATTGTAAATATTCTTTTGCTTTTTCTAATGCCTCGGGAATACCTGCCGGATTTTTACCTCCCGCCGTTGCAAAGAAAGGTTGTCCCCCTCCTCCACCTTGGATAAATTTACCCAATTCACGAACAATGGTTCCTGCATTTAATTTCTTGGAGGCTACCAATTCTTTGGAGATATAACAAGACAACAAAGCTTTTCCATCCTGCTCCGTAGCGAACAATAAAAACAGATTTGTTTTATTGGCACCCATCTCAAAGGAAAGGTCCTTGATACTCGCTGCATCCAAATCTACCTTCTTGGTCAAAAATTGAATCCCATTAACCTCGGACAATTCGTTCAACAAATCCCCTTTTACATTTTTCGCTTTGTCTTTCAATAAGGCTTCCACCTGCTTCTTAAGAGCGTTGTTTTCCTCCTGTAAGGTTTCCACTGCCTTTTTTGGATCCGGGGCATTGTTCAACAAATCTTTGATTTCATGCAAGGTCCTATTATTTTCAAAGTAAAAATCTTTGACCGCATCGGACGTAATGGCTTCTATCCTTCTAATCCCAGATGCCACCGCTCCTTCTGACCTTATTTTAAAATGCCAAATATCTGCGGTATTCTTTACGTGGGTTCCCCCGCAAAGTTCTATGGATTTCCCAAAGCGTACGGTACGCACGGCATCCCCGTATTTCTCCCCAAAAAGGGCCATAGCTCCTTGTTTCAGGGCCTCTTCCATAGGCACACTTCTGTGTTCTTCCAGAGGAATACGACCATCGATCCTAGCATTTACAAAATCCTCAACATCCCTTAACTCATCGCTAGTAAGTTTAGCGAAATGGGAGAAATCGAAACGTAAATATTTTGAATGTACGGCAGAGCCTTTTTGTTCCACATGGGAGCCCAACACCTCCCTAAGAGCTTGGTGCAACAAATGTGTTGCAGTATGGTTGGCGGCAGTGCGCTGTCTTTGGTTTTGGTCTACGACTGCCTTGAATATCTCTGTAACATCCTCTGGGAGGTTCTTGCTGAAATGCAATATTTCATTGTTCTCTTTCTTTGTATCCAGAATGTAGATCACATTTCCATTGGAAGTCTCCAAATAACCCTTGTCGCCCACTTGTCCTCCACCTTCTGGATAGAACGGGGTCATATTAAATACCAATTGATATTGTTCCCCTTCTTTTTTGGAGGTCACTTTTCTATACTTCACCAACTTTACATTGGTCTCTAACCTATCATACCCCACAAATTCCTGTTCCGGATCATTGATTAAAATGGTCCAATCCTCCTTGGATACTTCCGATGCGGAACGGGAACGGGTCTTCTGTTCCTGCATGGCGACCTCAAATCCTTTTTCATCTAATTGAAATCCTCTTTCCCCAAGAATAAGAGAGGTAAGGTCTATTGGGAAGCCATACGTATCATAAAGCTCAAATGCCTTTCTGCCATCAATCAGTTTTCCTTTTGCATTTGCCAAAACACTATCCAAGAGCACCAAGCCCTGATCCAATGTCTTTAAAAACGAATGCTCCTCCTCCTTGACCACGTTCTCTATCAACTGGTGCTGTTCCTTCAACTCTGGAAATGCTTGTCCCATAGTGCGACTAAGAACTTGTACCAACCTGTACATAAAGGGTTCTTTGGTATCCAGAAATGTAAATCCGTATCTAATAGCCCTTCTAAGTATCCTACGGATCACATAACCAGCACCGGTATTACTTGGCAATTGTCCATCGGCAATGGAAAATGATACGGCGCGGATATGATCGGCAATCACTCTAATAGCGATATCTGTTTCTTCATCTTTCCCGTATTCGGAATTTGTAATGGTCTCTATCTCCCTAATTATTGGAGTAAATACATCCGTATCGTAGTTAGATTTCACCCCTTGCAACACCATACAAAGTCGCTCAAAGCCCATGCCGGTATCTACATGTTTTGCTGGAAGTGACTCCAGACTGCCATCGGCCTTTCTGTTGTATTGCATAAATACAAGGTTCCAGATTTCCACAACTTGCGGATGGTCCTGATTCACCAATGATGCACCAGAAACTTTGGCCTTTTCTTCTTTGGAACGTATATCTACGTGTATTTCAGAGCAAGGTCCGCAAGGCCCCTGATCTCCCATTTCCCAAAAGTTGTCCTTTTTATTGCCATAGATAATACGGTCCTCAGGGACTATGGCTTTCCATAGCTCCAAAGCTTCTGTATCCATTCCTAAGTTATCCGCATCTTTGCTTCCTTCAAAAACAGAAACATACAGGCTCTCCTTATCAATTTTGTAGACCTCTGTTAGTAACTCCCAAGCCCAGGAGATAGCCTCTTTTTTAAAGTAGTCTCCAAAACTCCAATTCCCCAGCATCTCAAACATGGTATGGTGGTAGGTATCCTTCCCTACTTCTTCCAGATCATTATGCTTTCCACTCACCCTAAGGCATTTTTGGGTATCCGTTGCCCTTTTGGATTTGGGTACACTGTTCCCTAAAAAGAATTCCTTAAACTGGTTCATTCCAGCATTGGTGAACATCAGGGTTGGATCGTCTTTAATGACCATAGGGGCCGAGGGCACGATCTTGTGTGATTTTTCTTTAAAAAATTCTAAAAACGTATTTCTTGCTTCTTGGGATTTCATGTAAAATGGTAAGCTTTTTATAAAATTAGCTGTTTGTGCCAAACAATTTTTATATTTGTTTGTTGCGATAATTGCGAGCACAAAAATAGGATAATTTCCATTTATGTCGAAAGTAAAATATTTTTACGACCCGGACACTCTTTCGTATCGAAAGATAGAGCCCAAGAAATCTAGAAAATATAGGAACTTAACGTTTTTTCTATTGGGTTCGGCCATCTTTGGTTTACTGGGACTTATCGTTATTCTAAACACCAATATTTTAAATACTCCAAGGGAACTTTCCTTACAGCGCGAAGTAAAAAATTACGAGCTACAATTTGAGCTGTTGGGCAAAAAAATGGAACAAATGGAACAGGTCCTTGCCAATATAGAGGACAGGGACAATAATATCTACCGTTTGTATTTCGAAGCCAATCCTATTCCTGAAGAGCAGCGAAGAGCAGGATTTGGGGGAGTTAACAGATACAAATCTTTAGAAGGCTTCAATAACTCCGAAATGATCATTGGCGCTACCAAACGAATGGATATCATCCAAAAACAGATGGTGATACAGTCGAAATCTTTGGACGAGATCACAAAATTAGCAGCAGAAAAAGAAAAACTATTGGCAGCCATACCTGCGATACAGCCCATTTCCAATGATAAGCTTACCCGCATGGCCTCTGGTTACGGCTGGCGTTCGGATCCTTTTACCAAAGCACGAAAAATGCACTGGGGCATGGATTTCACTTCCCCAAAAGGCACACCAATCTATGCCTCTGGCGATGGCAAGGTCACAAGGGCAGATAATAATTCTTCGGGATATGGGAAACACATTCGCATTGATCATGGATATGGATATGTAAGCCTTTACGGACATTTGAGCAATTACAATGTGAAGTCCGGTCAACGGGTTAAAAGGGGTGACCTCATCGGTTTCGTCGGAAGCACAGGTCGCTCTGAAGCTCCCCATTTACATTATGAAGTATGGAAGGATGGCGATCGTATCAACCCTATAAATTTCTATTATGGAAGTTTAACGGCGGAAGAGTTTGAGAACATGCTGAAATACGCCACACAAGAAAACCAATCTCTGGATTAACATGCATATAGAACTTCCTGAAAAAAGGTATTATGGTATTGGGGAAGTCGCCAAAGCCTTTGGCGTGAACACTTCACTCATCCGTTTCTGGGAGAAGGAATTTGATGTGCTCCAGCCTAAAAAAAATGCCAAGGGCAATAGGAAATTTACCCCGCAGGACATTAAAAATTTGCAATTGATCTTTCATTTGGTAAAAGAACGCGGCTTTACCCTGGAGGGCGCAAAAACCCATTTGAAGGAAGAAAAACAGAAGACCCTTTCTACTTTTGATATTATTTCCAAATTAGAGGGGATCAAGGCCGAGCTGATAAAAATTAAAAACCAATTATAATTCTAACCATAAAAAATACGTATCCATGAAAAAGTGGCTTATTCCAGTAATCATTATTGTTGTTGTCATCTTCGGAGTTTACCGATGGGCCGTAGGCTTTAACAACACTGCCATTGATCTAAAAGAGGCTTCAACCAAAAGTTGGGCAAATGTAGAAAGCTCATACCAACGTAGAAATGATCTTATAGGCAATTTGGTGAAAACCGTGCAAGGAGCAGCAGATTTTGAAAAGGGAACCCTAACGGCCGTTATAGAGGCTCGTGCCAAAGCCACATCTGTATCCATTGACCCTACCAACATCACTCCAGAGCAATTGGCGCAATTCAATCAGGTTCAGGGAGGATTAAGTGGAGCCTTAAAAAGCTTATTGGTCACCGTGGAGCGTTATCCGGAGCTAAAGGCAAATCAAAATTTCTTGGAGCTTCAATCACAATTGGAAGGCACAGAAAACAGAATCAATGTGGCCAGGGACAGGTTCAACGCAACGGTTGAACCTTATAATAAACATATCAAAAGATTCCCCAATTCTATTCTGGCCGGGATCTTTAATTTCAATGAAGCGGCATACTTTAATGCAGAAGCAGGCGCTGAGAATGCCCCTGATGTGAATTTCGACTTTAATTAAAAACATCCATATGTCCAAAGTAGAAGATTTTTTGACTGCCGAAGAGGAGGCCGCCATAGTGCAGGCTATTGTGGAGGCCGAAAAAAATACTTCTGGGGAGATTAGGGTGCATATTGAGGCCCATACCAACAATGACCATTTTGAAAGGGCCAAAGCCGTATTCCACTACCTAAAAATGGATAATACCAAAGAGGAGAATGGGGTGCTTATCTACGTGGCCGTGGTCGATAAAAAATTTGTGGTTTTAGGGGATAAAGGCATTAATAAGGTGGTGCCCAAGGATTTCTGGGACACAACCAAAGAGGCCATTGAACTTCAATTTAAGAAACGGAACTTTAAACAAGGCCTCATAGACGGGGTTTTAAGAGCCGGTGAGGCATTGTCAAAACATTTTCCTTGGAATCATAACAATACTAACGAACTGAGCAATGAGGTATCTAAAAGTTAGTATTCTTCTTTTATTTTTACTGGGATGTTCTCTCGGTTTTGGGCAGTATACCATTCCTGAAAAACCAAAATTAGAGACCAGCGTCTACGATTACATCAATTTACTGTCCAGTGCGGAAAAAACTTCCTTGGAGCAGAAACTGATCAAATATTCCGATAGCACATCCACCCAGATAGTGGTGGCCATCATCAATTCTACCGAAGGGGAAAATATAAATTATTTGGGTGCCCAATGGGGACAGGCCTGGGGCATAGGACAGAAGGGCAAGGACAACGGTGTTTTAGTCCTGTTGGCCAAAGGGGACCGCAGAGTTGCCATCCATACCGGATATGGCGTAGAAGGATCCTTGACCGATGCCATGACACGCAGGATCATTGAGACCGTTATTATCCCCGAATTTAAAAAGAACGATTATTATGCAGGTTTGGACAAAGGGGCAGATGCCATGTTCCAGGTCCTGACCGGTGAGTTTAAGGAAGACCGTACAAAAACGGAGAACCGTGGCTTCCCTTTAAGATCACTTTTACCCTTTATCATATTTTTTATCATCATCATGATCCTATCCAACCGCAACAAAAGGGGTGGAGGAAAAAATGGTGGCAGACGCGGAGGTTTCGATATTTGGGATGCCATCATCCTAAGTAATATGGGCCGTGGCGGTTTCGGCGGAGGGTCATCCTCTGGCGGGGGCGGCTTTGGAGGCGGCGGTGGTTTTGGCGGTGGCTTCGGAGGCGGTGGCTTTGGAGGCGGTGGTTCCTCGGGAGGTTGGTAGAAGTAGTAACAACCTCACCCGTTACACTGGACTCGATGTTAGCAAGACCGACTTTTTGTTAATCAACCCAAAACATACTGTTTTTATTGGCCTTTTTACCCCCAAACTGGTCAAATTTAAAGGTAGCGCTGAACATAAAATAACGTTGCAATACCGTACCCTGAAAATCTTGGATAAAATCCTGTCCCGTAGTCCTTCTGGTATTGATATTTTGGTTCAATAGATCGTAAGCCAACACCTTCAAGGTCACATTATTCTTTAGCATTTGCACTCCCAAACTCATGTTCCAAAAAAGGGCATCCCTATCGAATCCCGGACCTACATTGCCATTATAACTATAGTTTATATCATTACCCCACACAATATTTTCTGGCCAGTACGTAGTAGTTTTAAAGCCTATATTATGGGAGATGAAATTCACATCTTCCAAGCCGTCCAAATTGTATCGGGTATCATTAATGGTAATGCCATATCCTGGCTCCAACTCCACCAGCTCTCTGAAATTAAAGGTGGCACTTACCCTAGGGCTAAGTGATAAAGCACTGGCCTCCAATCTGCTTCCATTAGTAAAACCAATATTTTTCCTGTACCCAAAATAAGGTCTAAATCCAAACTTTAAAGTATAAGTACTGTCTTTTTTTATTTGTTTGGAATAGCTAAGCCCACCATCTATATTATAATTTCCATCTATATTATCATAGGTGGTTGTACGCAATAAATCTTCATTGGTTGTGGTAATGGGTGATACCCTACCCTTCTCTGAATTAATTCCTAAGTATGCATAAAAACCGGTTCGTTCCCTCCAGTTATAGTCATTATAATTCAGATAGAGTCTATTGAATACCGCTGGTGCCAAATTTTGATTCCCTATTACAACATTCAACGGATCACTAACATCTGGTATAGGCTGCAGCTGATTGACAGTGGGCACAACCAATCTAGAACTGGACCAAAGACTTAAACTCTTATTCTCACCGATGGTATAATTGGCATTGGCATTCATCAAAAGATTCTCATACTTTTTTTCAAAGGAGGAATTCTGTAAGAAATCAAAATTTTCAAGGCTAGTGAATCTATAATTGGCTGTTAATCCAAAACGGAATTTTTTACCATTACCCCTTAAACCCAAACTTGGGGTCTGTTGTATGTTACTAAACTTAAAAACCGAACTCTGCAATTGGTTAAAACTGTCATAACCACCAGTAACATCTTCGAAATCGAACACACCTTTGTTATTGTTGAATAAATTGTTCTCATATTGGTAACCAAAATCCAAAAACACATCTTTCGCCAAAGGCTGGCGATACGTAAACTGCGCTCCATAGGAATCGGTATCTGTTCTATTTGTTGTTTGTTGGTCCAAAACATCTTGGGTGGTATCATCTCCAAAAGTGGTTCTTATAGAATTAAAATTACTTTCACTCCTGTTTAACCTATTATCGTTTGAAAATGTCAGACGAACATATCTACCTAGGGTATCCAATTTTTTAAATAATGTCAATTCATTTGAAAAACGACTTTGGTAACTAGCATCCGAGGTCAATGCATTATTACTATTTATGGCATTGCCATCTAAATCACTGGAAATTGTAGTTCTTTCATTAAAAGAAGTTGTCCTGCTCACGCTCAAATTGGGCTCTAGCGTTATACGAAAAGTTGGATCTATATCAAATTCTAAAGTAGCCCCGCCTCTATTAGAATTAGAGCTCCCGTTAAAGTTGGTTTCGGTATCCGTAAAGAAACGGCCATTAGGCAATATATTCTCCCTCGAAATCTTCTCATCATTAAAAGAATCACTGTATGCATAAAAATAATTCCCATTTACCTCATAATTATCCTTTTGCTTGTTGGCATAGCTTGCCCCTACATTGGAAGAAGTTGTAATACCCTGACCAAAACCAAAGGACATATCTCCAATTCTAAAGTCCCCAGAATTATTAAAGCTCACACCTCCACCTGAGTTGCCCACCATGTCGTAAATCTCGTCAAAAGAAAAGCCGCTATTATTTATATTATTACTACCCGTGATTATACTAATGCGTTCCTGTCCATTGAAATAATTGAAAAGACCATTTAATTGATACCTATCATCCGTTCCATACCCTGCAGCCAGCCTACCTAGATATCCATTGTTCTTGTCTTCCTTTATCGTGAGATTAATAGTTTTGGTTTCCCCATCCCCTGCTTCCCCAGTAAATTCCTGAGTTTTGGTTTTGGTATCCGTAATCTGAATTTTATTAATAATTTCCTTGGGTAGACTTTTTGTGGCCACTGTAGGGTCACTACTAAAAAACACCTGCCCATTTACCAAAACTTCGCTTACCTCCTTACCATTCACAGTGATTTTACCATCACTGTCTACCTCAACACCAGGTAATTTTTTTAGAACATCCTCAACTGTGGCATCAGGTCTGGTCTTAAAGGAATCCGCATTAAACTCCAACGTATCCTTTTTTATGATAATGGGCACTCTTTCTCCTACTACCTGTACCCCTTTGAGTTCTTGGGCCTGCTCTTCCATTTCTATGACTCCAAGATCCGTGTAGGACTTTAGGGCAATCTTCTTAACTATCGACTTATAGCCATTATAAGAAAAATACAGGTTCACCTCTTTTAAAGCTGTTTTTCCTTCTAGGGCAAAAGCTCCATTTTTTTCCGATATGGTATAGGTGATCAAGGTGCTGTCCTGAATAGATTCTGCATATATGGTAGAAGCTTCCAGTGGTAGATTAGAGGGGGCATCAATTACAATTCCTTTAATAATGAACTCTTGGGACTGAACTTGAAACGATAAGAAAAGGGCAATAAAAAAGAGGCAAAGAACCTTATGCATAGATTTATTTTTGATTGGTTGCGCGAAAGCACGTTTCGAAAATAATCTAACACTTTAAGACCTTTGCCCCTCTTAACAGATTTTTATGACTTTTTTATTTCTTCCTCATAAACACGGATATGGGCACTCCGGTAAAATCAAAATGCTCTCTTAGTTTGTTCTCCAGAAAGCGCTTATAAGGATCACGTACATATTGCGGTAAATTGCAAAAGAATGCAAATTGCGGATACGGTGTCGGCAACTGTGTACAGAACTTGATCTTTACATATTTCCCTTTGTATGCAGGCGGCGGATTGTTTTCAATAATAGGCAACATGATATCATTGAATTTACGCGTCTGTATTTTCTTGCTCCTGTTCTGATAAACCTCAACAGCAGTTTCTATAGCTTTATAGATACGCTGTTTTGTCAATACAGAAATAAATAGGATAGGCACATCGGTAAAAGGCTCTATAGCCTGTTTGATTTTTGCCGTGTACTGTTTTATGGTATTGGTTTCTTTATCCTCGACCAAATCCCATTTGTTCACCAAGATCACAATCCCCTTGTTGTTGCGCTGCGCCAACCAAAAGATATTTTCCACTTGTCCATCAAAGCCCCTTGTAGCATCCAATATTAAGATACATACATCAGAATGCTCTATGGCCCTAACAGAGCGCATCACAGAATAAAATTCCAGATCTTCCTTCACCTTGGCTTTCCTGCGGATTCCCGCCGTATCCACAAGGTTGAATTCAAATCCAAAACGGTTGTACTTGGTATCAATACTGTCCCTGGTGGTACCCGCTACATCGGTAACAATATACCTGTCTTCCCCTATCAAGGCATTAATAAAAGACGATTTTCCCGCATTTGGCCTTCCTACCACAGCAAAACGAGGTAATTCATTTTCTTCAACTACCTCTTGTTCAGGTAATACTTCTATCAAGGCATCCAATAGTTCCCCAGTTCCACTCCCACTAATACTGGCAATGGTATAATACTCTCCCAAGCCTAAAGAATAAAATTCCACGGCATCTTCGGCCCGTTTTCCATTATCTACCTTATTGATGGCCAATAAAACGGGTTTGTTATGGCGTCTCAACAAATTTGCCACATCTTCATCCATACCGGTTACACCAGCTTCCACATCCACCATAAAAATAATGGCATCGGCCTCATCAATGGCCAATTCTACCTGCTTATCAATTTCCACTTCAAAAACATCGTCACTACCTAAAACATATCCCCCGGTATCAATAACCGTAAACTCGCGTCCATTCCAATCACTCTTTCCGTAATGTCGGTCGCGCGTAACGCCGCTCACCGCATCTACGATCGCCTCTCTTCTCTGTATCAACCGATTAAAAAACGTCGATTTTCCTACATTAGGTCTCCCTACAATGGCTACAATTGCACTCATACTTCTTTAATTTGCTGCAAAAGTACTATTTATATCTGAGGAAAAATGCTATCTTTTATTACTTAATCAATTGTACCAGTGAAAAGTCTACCGAATGAGATCGTTTTAAGACCGCGATTTCAACATCTATTAAATACATCTAAAGAAGTTGTACTCGCCAGTTTCGAGGAAATTGAGAAACCTCCTTTTCTCGTAAAACGGATCGATGATCATCTTTTCATAAAGTTCCAACAAGATCTTCGTACTTTTTGGACCCCTGAACTTCACTTGGAACTCCATGATGAGGATAACCATTCTTGCAGAATCAATGGCCTATTTGGTCCTAGTCCCACTTTATGGACATTCTTCATGTTCCTACACTTTGGAGTTGCCACCCTATTTATTGTCATTGGAATTTGGGCCTATTCCAATTGGACGTTGGATAAACCAATTGGATTGCAAACAGGGATGTTGGTATTGTTGGTAGTAGTTTGGGGTCTACTGTATGCCTTTGGCAGGAAGGGCAAAAAAAAAGGAGAGCCCCAAATGAAGGAGCTCTATTCTTTTATGTCGGAGGTCATCAACCTCTAATTATTGGTTGTATCCGAACCGTTTCAATTGGTTGGGATTACTGCGCCAGTTTTTATTCACTTTCACATACAGTTCCATGTGCACCTGTTTATCAAAGAATTTTTCCAGATCTTTTCGGGCCTCAACCCCTACCCTTTTTAAGGCAGATCCTTTATGGCCAATGATAATGCCCTTTTGGGATTCTCGTTCAACCATAATTACAGAGCGCATTCTAATAATTTCTTCGTCTTCAAAAAATTCCTCTGTATCTATTTCCACAGAATAGGGAATCTCTTTTTTATAGTGCTGTAAGATTTTCTCGCGGATGGTCTCGTTTACAAAAAAGCGTTCCGGTTTGTCCGTTAATTGATCCTTTGGATAATAAGGCGGTGACACGGGCAACAATTCCATGATCCTATGAAATACTTCTTTGACATTAAAATTCTGAAGGGCGGAGATGGGGTGTATCTCAGCTTCGGGCAATTGAGCCTGCCAATACTGCACCTGCTCTTCCAATACGCCTTGTTCGGATATATCTATCTTGTTCAATAACAAAAGAACAGGAATCTTACTATTTTTTATCTTTTCAAAAAAACCTTCATCTTTTAAGGCCTTCTCCCCTATTTCTACCATATAGATCAGCACATCTGCATCCTCAAATGCAGATTTCACAAAGCCCATCATGGAGGATTGCAACTCATAGGCGGGTTTAATGATACCCGGAGTGTCCGATAAGATCATTTGGAAATCCTCTCCGTTCACGATCCCAAGTATCCTATGTCTAGTGGTCTGTGCCTTGGAGGTGATAATAGATAGTTTCTCCCCTACAAATGCGTTCATCAACGTGGATTTTCCCACATTGGGATTTCCTATGATATTTACAAACCCTGCCTTATGCTCTGCCATCTTTTACCTTTAAAAAATACGTTTTCATTGCTTGGTTTACCTTGGGTGCCAAATAGAGAACCGCAATCATATTGGGGATCACCATAAGAGCAAAAGACAAATCGATCAGATTTACCACTAGGTCTACCGAAGCTACTGCTGCAAAGGTAATACTTAAGATATAAATGTGGTTGTAATACTTGCCAATTTTGGCATTGGTCAAAAAGGAAAGGCATTTGGTCCCGTAATAGGAATAGGTAAACAAAGTGGAAAGGGCAAAGGCTGCTACCACCACCATCAACAGAATATCCCCAACCCCATAGAGCGATTTTTCAAAGGCTATCAAGGTCATGGTAATGCCGTTGTTCTCTGCTTCCAAATGGGCGCCACTTAAAAGGATCACCACTGCTGTAAGGGTACAGACAACAATAGTATCTATAAACGGACCTAACATGGCCACGAGTCCTTCCTGTATAGGTTCATTGGTCTTGGATTGCCCATGGTACATGGGTGCATTCCCAACCCCCGATTCATTCGAAAATACGGCTCTTCGGATACCTATGATGATAAGCCCCCATAAACCACCCTGAACAGCAGTCTTAAAATTAAAGGCCTCTACGAATATCAATTTAAGGGACGGAAATATTTGACCCGCATTAATGATCATGATATAGATAACGGCAATCAAATAGACCAGTACCATAAAGGGCACTATTGCCGTGGCCACTTTAGCGATTTTTTTGAGACCCCCAAAAATAACAAAGGAGGTAATGATTGATAGGACGATACCTATCCCTAATTTCCAATTGAAATCACCCAAGAGGGCAATATTTTCATTAGGCTGAATGACTCCCATAAGGGTTTGCGTAAACTGGTTCACCGTAAAGGCCGGGAGCACCCCGAAGAGTCCCGCTATACAAAAGAACACCGCCAAGGGTTTGGCTTTTATTCCCATTCCTTTGGTGATGTAATACATTGGGCCACCTTGAAGGTTTCCATCACTATCATGTCCACGGAACATAATGGCAAGGCTACACGAATAAAATTTAATGCACATCCCTACC
>JBFIGS010000041.1:0-13987 GCA_041602195.1 Sediminicola sp.
AGGCATAAAAAAAGAGCAATGTCAGGGACATTGCTCTTTAATCTTTTTCTAAAAAGAAGTTTACAACATAAAAAGCTTTTTTACTAAGGCTAGTACACCTCTATAAAAACCACTACGATCAATGTAAATTACTTCTTCTTCAGGCAAATGGTTAATTTGTAAGTCCATAACATTAATTTAGGCAAAAATTAAATTTGGGGTTTAATTTTTAGGTTCGCCTTAAATATATTTCGATTTATGGAATTATCAAAATTATTGTTGTGAACATCATGCAAAATGTGGCAAAAAAAATAAAAAAATAGGTCTGTCCGATGAACTACCTATCTGAATTGGTTTAAAGCACCATTTCTGGAATATCTCCTTCGATGATCAAGCTGCCTTCAGTTGCCTTCTTGACATCTTCCACACTTATACCCGGTGCGGTTTCCAACAGTTTAAATCCTTTTGGTGTCACTTCCAGAACGGCCAAATTGGTGACTATTTTTTTTACACAGCCCACACCCGTTAATGGAAGGGAACATTTTTTTAGCAATTTGGATTCCCCGGCCTTATTGGTATGCATCATGGCAACAATAATATTTTCGGCTGAAGCCACCAGATCCATGGCTCCTCCCATACCCTTTACCATTTTTCCGGGAATTTTCCAATTGGCAATATCCCCATTTTCAGAGACTTCCATGGCCCCTAAAATGGTCAGGTCCACATGTTGCCCCCTAATCATTCCAAAACTTGTTGCAGAATCAAAAAAAGAAGCACCCGGCAAGGTGGTTATGGTCTGTTTACCTGCATTGATAATATCGGCATCTTCCTCTCCCTCAAACGGAAAGGGTCCCATCCCCAAAACCCCGTTCTCACTTTGGAATTCTACACTTATGTCTTCCCTTACAAAGTTGGCTACCAAGGTTGGTATGCCAATACCGAGGTTGACGTAGTATCCGTCCTTTACTTCCTTGGCAATTCGCTTTGCTATTCCGTTTTTATCCAACATAACTATGATCTTTGTCTTACGGTTCGTTGCTCAATTCTTTTCTCGTAGGCCTTCCCTTGGAATATTCTATTTACGAAGATTCCGGGCACATGTATCTCGTTCGGATCCAAGGCACCTGCAGGCAAAAGCTCCTCTACCTCTGCTACGGTTATTTTTGCAGCCCCGCACATACAGGGGTTGAAGTTTCTCGCGGTTCCCTTAAATATAAGATTCCCGGCCTCATCCCCTTTCCATGCCTTTACAAAGGCAAAATCGGCCTTAAAGGCTTCTTCCAGCACATACATTTTACCGTTAAACTCACGGGTCTCCTTTCCTTCAGCCACCTCCGTACCGTAACCGGCAGGGGTATAAAAGGCAGGGAATCCAGCTTGAGCGGCCCTGCATTTTTCTGCTAAGGTGCCTTGGGGCGTTAATTCCACATCGAGTTCCCCGCTCAACATTTGGCGCTCAAACTCATCGTTTTCCCCCACATAGGAGGAGATCATTTTATTAACTTGACGCTTGTGCAATAGCAGGCCGAGTCCAAAATCATCTACACCAGCGTTGTTGGAAATACAGGTAAGATCCTTTATTCCAACACGCACAAGCTCGTTTATTGCATTTTCCGGGATTCCACAGAGACCAAAACCTCCAAACATAAAGGTCATTCCATCCTTTACGCCGTTCAAGGCTTCTTCTACAGATCCTACAGTTTTAGATATCATATAATGAAGTTTAGTACAGGTAATTTACAAAAAACATCCCTAAGACATAACGTAAATGTGTATTAGGTTTGGCTGTGGATATGAAATCGGGATAGTTCTAAAATTAATAAGCTAGAAGTCCAGATCATCCAAATCATCAGTCGGTTTTTTCGGGCCAGGAGCCGCTTCATCAATTTTTTTACAATCCACATTGATGTTCAATTCCTCTGGCTTTTCAAATTCATTGACTGATATTCCCAGATCTTTATCCGAGTAATTCTTCTTCATATAAAGCCCCCAAATAGGAAGCGCCATAGAAGCTCCTTGCCCATAAAGAATACTTTTAAAATGGGTGGCCCGTTCTTCTCCCCCGACCCATACTCCGGTCACCAAATTAGGGACCATCCCCATAAACCAACCATCACTCTGGTTTTGTGTGGTACCCGTTTTACCGGCAATTGGGTTTTTAAATTCATATGGATATCCAGTAATCACTTCTTTATAAACTGATTGGTCTTTTGCTCCAGAAGTCCTTAATCGTGTCCCTGATCCACCTTGTGTAACGCCTTCCATTAAATTCACCATGGCATAGGCCACATCCTTACTCAATACGTCCCTGGTCTCAGGTATATATTCATAAAGCACGGTTCCGTTTTTATCTTCTATCCTGGTGAGCATTACCGGCTTCACATAAACCCCTTGGTTTGCGAAGGTACCATAGGCTCCTACCATTTCATATACATTGATATCAGGTGTTCCCAAGGCGATAGATGGCACTTCTGGAATATTGGAGGTGATTCCTAAATTCTTTGCAATGGTCACCACTGATTTTGGTCCTATACGGTCCATTAATTGGGCCGTAATGGTATTTACAGAATTGGCCAGAGCGTATTTAAGTGTCATATTCTCCCCGGAATATTTGCCATTTGAATTGGAAGGACACCAGGCCTCCATATTGCCATGTTTATGTGCTTCGATACAATATTGGATATCTGATAGCACATCACAAGGAGATAAACGCAATTGGTCTATGGCTGCAGCATAAACGATAGGCTTAAAGGTAGAACCCACCTGACGGGCGCCCTGTATCACGTTATCGTACTGGAAATGCTTATAATTTAATCCTCCTACCCATGCCTTTACATGTCCTGTTTGCGGTTCCATGGACATCATGGCGGTTCTTAAAAAGGATTTATAGTAGCGGATGGAATCCAATGGGGTAAGTGTTGTATCTTTTTCTTTGGTGGGGCTGTTCCAATCAAAAACAGTCATTTCCGTAGGCACCTTAAAGGAAGCTCTAATCTCCTTTTCGGATTTCCCGTCATTTTTCATGATCCTCCATCTATCTGAGGCTTTCATGGCCCTTTCCATAATGGAATTCACCTCTTCCGGCGTAATATCCAAGAAAGGAGCGGTTTTATTTCTATCAGGGGTATTCTGGTGAAAGAATTCTGCCTGAAGCTTTTTCATATGTTCCTGTACTGCCTCTTCCGCATTTTGTTGCATACGGGAATCAATGGTCGTATAGACCTTTAGGCCATCCAGGTAGATATTGTATTTTTCCCCGTCCGGTTTAGGATTATCCCTTACCCATTTGTTCATAAAGCCTTGAATATACATCCTGAAGTAGGTTGCCAGTCCTTCCCGATGTGATTCCGGATTGAAATTGATATCCATTTTTGTGGCCTGCAAAGAATCGCTCACCTCTTCCGTGATATAGTCGTATTTGGCCATTTGCTCCAAAACCGTATTTCTGCGATTGAACACCAGTTCTTCCCTTCGTAGTGGATTGTACAGGGAGGAGTTTTTTAACATGCCCACTAAAACTGCAGATTCTTCAATCTTAAGGTCTCTTGGTTCCTTGCCAAAATAGATTTTAGAGGCAGAACGTATCCCATCAGCCGCATATCCGAAGTCATAGATATTCATGTACATGGCTATGATTTCTTCCTTGGTATACTGTCGTTCCAAACGTATCGCAATGACCCATTCCTTCATTTTCTGAAGAATACGGTCCAACGTACTTGCTGATGCCCTTTCCGTAAATAATAATTTTGACAGTTGCTGTGTGATGGTACTTGCGCCACCCTTGGTCCCCAAATAGACCACGGCCCTAAAGGTTCCCCTAGCATCAATTCCGGAATGATCGTAGTACCTGGCATCTTCAGTCGCCACTAGCGCATCAATAAGGTTCTGTGGCAATTCTGAATAAACCACAGGGGTCCTATTGTCATCCAGATACAATTTGCCAAGTGTTTTTCCATCAGAGGAAATGATTTCTGTAGCCAGATTGGTCTGTGGGTTTTCCAAGCGGTCAAACGAGGGGAGTTCCCCGAAGACGTCCCAAGAGGCTAATAAAAATAGGAATGCCAATGCCCCTATCCCCGAGGCAAACATGATCCAGAACCATTTGATGTACTTGGAAAAATTTGTGTTCTTTTTTTTCTTTGGAGCCGCTGCCATTAATTACTTTTTTCTATTTGAAAACCAACGTCTGTTATTCCTTTAAGATCCATGATCCCTTCCACACTGCCATTTTTTCTCATGGCATGTGAAATTTCTAAAGTATATACGCCCTTCGCAGGAAAAACGACGTTTTCTTTATACCATAATTTATTCTCTTTGAGACTTCCATGCCCCGTGCCGAGCCATTCCCCATCCGGTTTGGACATCTCATATTCCAAAGTGTCCTTGATGGTCTCCCCAGTAGGAAAATTAAGTTCTGCGATCAAAAATAGATTGCTATAGGAATAGGTCTCGTCATTTCTGATATTGATAAAGATATTGTGTTTGGAGATGGTATCCTGTTCTGTAAACTTAAAGGATACGATATTGTCCTTGTTCCAATACCCATCGTTTGTAGCTTTATATTCCGAACGCACAATATTGGTTTCACAGGAAGCCAGCACCATGAGTACAAGAATCGGCAAGATAGTCTTAAGCATTATTAGCGGGTCGTTTTTTGTTGTTTCTACGCTTGTTGTTTTGGTTTTTGCCTTTATTTCTATTCCTTTTCTGCTTAGGCTTATCAAATCGGGTAAGGCTATCTTGTCCTACGACATTTTCGAAAACTTTTTCCTTTTCAACGCCTACCACTTCATTGTCTGCAGCATACTCTTCTAAGCTGGCAATCTTCTCGTTATTCTTATTTTTTTGAAGTATTTCATTGACCTGATCCTTGGTCAAAGCATGCCAGTTGGCGGGCTCATCCCTGTAGGAAAACCAGAGCATACTCTTAAAAATGTCTACTTTTTGACAAAAAGCGACCCCTTTTCCTGTAGAGATCCTAGTTTCTTGGGAAGGAAAGTCCTTCAAGGCATCCAGGTATACATCCAGCTCATAGTTTAAGCAACACTTAAGCTTACCGCATTGACCTGCCAATTTCTGTGGATTAAGGGACAATTGCTGGTAGCGGGCTGCGGCGGTACTGACGGACCTAAAATCTGTCAGCCATGTAGAACAGCATAGTTCCCGTCCACAAGACCCAATACCCCCAAGGCGTTGTGCCTCTTGTCGGTATCCAATTTGCCTCATTTCAATTCGTATGGAAAAGGCTTTGGCCATATCCTTTATCAACTGTCTAAAATCTACGCGCTCTTCAGCAGTGTAGTAGAATGTTGCTTTGGATCCATCGCCTTGAAACTCCACATCGGAGATTTTCATCTGGAGATTGAGTGCAATGGCAATTTCACGGGCCCGTTTTTTGATTTCTTCTTCCCGGTCCCGGCACTTCTGCCAGATATCTATGTCTTTTTGTGATGCTTTACGGTAGATTTTTGGAAGATCCTTATCATTGGGATCTTCTTTTTTCTTTTTCATCTGCACCTTTACCAATTCCCCGGTAAGGGTGACCATACCAATATCATGCCCTGTTTTGGCCTGAGTGGCAATAATATCTCCTATAGAAAGTGTGATATTATCCGTGTTCCTAAAAAATTCTTTCCTGCTGTTTTTAAAACGCACTTCCACGCAATCAAACGGTTTTTGCCCGTTAGGAAGCGACATATTAGAAAGCCAATCAAAAACTGTCAGTTTATTACAACCATCGGTTCCACAAGTCCCATTGTTCTTGCATCCACGCGGCTGTCCGTCTTTACCAGTTGAACAACTGCTACAACCCATATTTTATATATTGATTTAGTAAATAACCGAGGCTATTACTAAAAAAGGTTCATAAATAATTACTTAAATGTAAAGATAGTATAATTTGTGGCAGGAGCGAAATAAACCCTACAATTGAGTACTCGCCTCAACCTTAGCGGCATACTGCTAAAATTATTCATATTCCAGGTATAAAACACACCGTATTTGGCACATTTGAATTGCAAGAAATAACTACCTCTATGCTTTAGGGAGCCTATTTTTTGAATTTCAAGACCTCAGACCTTCCTTTTTTGAAAATTTTATTGCTGACCACTTTCCCTTTTCTAAGTTCTTTTTGCTCTTCGAAAGGTAAAGCGTGAATTTCTTTGCAATCGTCCGAACAACAATTATCCATGATTTTGGCGCATTCTTCACATTGAATAAACAACAAGTGACAGGCCTCATTGGCACAGTTGACATGGGTGTCACAAGGATTGCCACATTGATGGCAATTAGCGATCACATCATCCGAAATACGTTCTCCCCTGCGATGGTCAAAAACAAAGTTTTTTCCCAAAAATTTATTCTCCAAATTTTTGTCACCCACCTGCCTTGTGTATTCTATGATTCCCCCTTCAAGTTGGTACACTTGCTTGAATCCTTTGTGCTTATAATAAGCACTTGCCTTTTCACAGCGAATTCCTCCTGTACAGTACATCACCAACTTTTTGTCCTCCTTATGGTCTGCCAAATCCTTTTCAATAATATCCAAGGAATCCCGAAAGGTATCAACATCTGGAGTGATTGCGTTTTTAAAATGTCCTATCTCACTTTCATAATGGTTTCGCATGTCCACCAAAACGGTATCGGGATCTTCAATCAACTGATTGAACATTTCCGCATCCACATGAATTCCTTTATCAGTCACATCAAAAGTACCTTCATTCAAGCCGTCGGCCACAATTTGATTCCGCACCTTCACCTTTAATTTTAAAAAGGATTTATTGTCGTGCTCAATGGCAATATTTAGCCTCACATTCTCTAAAAAAGTAATGGTATCTAGATGGGCCTTAAAGGCTTCGAAGTTTTCTGCGGGAACGGACAATTGGGCGTTGATCCCCTCTTTGGCAACATAGATCCTACCCAACACCTCCAAGGCGTCCCAGTTGATAAATAGGTGGTTCCTAAAAATTTCGGGATTCCCGATATGCGCGTACTTGTAGAAAGAAATGGTAAGCCGGTCTTTCCCAGCCTCCTCAATAAGAATTTCCCTTTCTTTTGCGCTTAATGTATTGTACAGTTGCATGCTATACCAATATTTAAGTTAAAGAATAGTCCCGAAATATTCGGGAAAGTGCAAAAATAGTCATTCTAATTTTTAGAACAAATAAAAAGGGCCCCGGATACTTCCTGGGCCCTTTTATAGTCAACCACTGACTGTGTTTTCTCTTTCAATAGACTTTTCAAGAGGTCGACTTATATGGCCCGAACCTAAAATAGGGACCATTAAATTGAGTTAGTTCCTATAAGGATGCAGCTTTTCCAAAAAGGTTGCTTCACCATTGTAATATGAAAAAAGAAATGGTAATTTAGCGCACCTAATAAAAAGACACATGAGCACTGAAAAAGACGCGAAATTAAAAGCACTAAAACTTACACTGGATAAGCTGGACAAGACCTATGGAAAAGGGGCTGTTATGAAGATGGGAGACAGTGTTGTCCAAGATGTGGAAGTCATTCCTTCCGGGTCATTAGGTTTGGATATTGCTTTGGGTGTGGGCGGTTACCCAAGAGGTAGGGTCATTGAAATATATGGTCCGGAATCTTCAGGTAAGACTACGTTGACCCTTCATGCCATGGCAGAAGCTCAAAAATTGGGCGGTATTGCTGCTTTTATTGATGCAGAGCATGCTTTTGACCGTTTTTATGCACAAAAATTAGGGGTAGACATAGACAACCTTATTATATCCCAACCCGATCATGGGGAGCAGGCCCTAGAAATTGCGGACAACCTGATCCGTTCGGGAGCTATTGATATTGTCGTTATAGATTCTGTTGCGGCACTTACTCCAAAAAGTGAAATTGAAGGGGAAATGGGCGACTCAAAAATGGGTCTTCACGCAAGGTTGATGTCACAGGCTCTTCGTAAACTGACGGGATCTATTAGCAAAACAAAATGTACGGTTATCTTTATTAACCAGTTAAGGGAAAAAATAGGGGTAATGTTCGGGAATCCCGAAACTACCACAGGTGGAAATGCCCTGAAATTTTATGCTTCTGTTCGTTTGGACATTAGAAGGTCTACCCAAATAAAAGATACAGATGGTGATGTTCAAGGGAACAAGACCAGGGTGAAAGTTGTTAAGAATAAAGTTGCACCTCCTTTTAGAACCACTGAATTCGACATCATGTATGGCGAAGGAATTTCCAAGGTTGGAGAAATAGTAGATCTGGGTGTAGAATATGAAATAATAAAGAAAAGCGGCTCTTGGTTCAGTTATGGGGACACCAAACTTGGACAGGGAAGGGATGCTGTTAAAAACCTCTTGAACGACAATCCAGAATTACTGGAAGAACTGGAAGGCAAGATTACTGAAGCCATCAAGGCAGTTAAAAAATAATACAGAATCCCGATTTAATCGGGATTTTGTCGTTTTATACGCAACCTTTGTAGTGCCCCCCCATCTTCGGTTAAAACAATAGTATATTATGAAACGGGCATTGTGCTTTTTTTTAATCGTTTTAACCACCATCACTTTCAGTTCTTGTGATGTTGACGATAACTCTGACTTTTATTATGTTTCCCTCCCTATTGAGAGTGTAGAATTGCCGGAGTCTTTTGAAGTCAATAAAACCTATCAAATTAACGTAACGTATAAGCGTCCTAACGATTGTACCTATTTTGAGGGTTTCGATGTGGCTAAACTGGACACGACCGTGAGGGACGTTGTAGTGGTAGGGTCTACATTTTCTGGTGATGGCAACTGTGCAGAAATTTCGGAAGAAATAAACGTATCATTTAATTTTTTGGTACTTTACACTGACACTTACGTCTTTAGGTTTTGGACTGGTGAAAATGAAAATGGTGAATCGGAATATTTGGAAATAGAAGTTCCAGTCACCACAGAATAAAAACGGAATGTAGAACACAAACAATCCAACCCGCACTTTGAGTTTAAAAGAGCTCGTACATAATTGCAAAAAAGGCAATAGAATAGCGCAGGAGCATCTGTACAAACAGTATGCTGGAAAATTATTTGGGGTTTGTTTAAAATATTCAAGAAATAAAACCGAGGCTGAAGACAACTTGCACGATAGTTTTATTACCATTTTCCAGAAAATTGACCAATACAATTTCAAAGGTTCATTTGAAGGTTGGTTAAAAAGGATTACGGTAAACACAGTGCTTCAGAAATATAGGAAGGAAGAGTACTTATCTGTAATTACGGATAATGCAGAAGAGGAAGTGACAGTTGAGACGGGGTATGTAGAAGTGGAACTCCCTGTTCTACTCAAATACATACAGGATTTGCCGAATAAATACCGGCTGACCTTTAACCTCTATGTTTTGGACGGTTACAGCCATAAGGAAATTGCCGAATTATTAGGTACCTCAGTAGGTACCTCCAAATCCAATTTGGCGAGAGCACGTATGATCTTGAAAGAAAAAATTGAAAAAGAAATAATAAATATTGCTTTATAAGCAACAGCATACATACTGATGAAAAAGAATTTGGACAGCTTGTTTCAAGAGAAACTCAACGATTTACATGAACTACCAAACGAGAATGTTTGGAAGTCCATTGAGGCTTCTTTGGACAAAAATAAAAAATCGAGACGCGTACTGCCACTCTGGTGGACCTTGGGGGGAGTAGCCGCTTTGTTGGCAATTCTCTTTTATGTGGTACAACCCGGTGCAACTGATTTAAATAGCAATTCCATTATAACGGATACTGAGGAGCAGAATTTAGCAACTCCAGGTGGTGGTGTTGAAAATAAAAGGGATGTGGAATACAACGAGGAAGCATTAACCACTGGTGAAGCACCTGAAAAAGATCAGAATAGTACGAAAACAGGCAATCTAGGGACCAAACAACAAGAAAATTCTTGGGCGGCTTCATCCTCTAACCCGAAAGCCTCTTCAAAATTGAATGGGAGTGCATCTTCTAATTTCACTAATCCTGCCAAAGAAAACAATAAAGAAGAAGCTATCGCCCCCACATATTCAAAGGAACCTTCCAATACACTTGAGCAGAAAGAAAATAACAGTACAATTGTAGGAATCAGTAACACTCAAAGGGTAACTATTTCTCCTGACGATGTTAAGAAAATGGCTCCTAATAACAATACGTTAGATCCTAACTCTTTAAGTTCCGAAGACACCAATATTGCAAATCAAGAACCCAAAACTCCAAGCACCGGAAAGTCGATCTATGACGAAATAAATACACAGGAAAACGAGAATATTATTGCCGATACCCAATCAAAGAAATGGTCTTTGGAACCAAGTATTGCGCCGGTATACTTTAATGGTTTTGGATCGGGCTCCCCTATTCATCCTGAATTTTCATCCAACTCAAAATCAGGAAATGTCAATTTAAGTTACGGGGTCTTTGTATCCTATGAGGTGAGCAAAAAATTAAGTGTGCGCTCAGGGGTACATAAGGTCGACTATGGCTACAACACCAACGATGTTAAGTTTACTTCCTCCTTTACCACCACTGGCAAAAGCAGTTTGGCGAACATAGATTATGCGGACAACGCCAGCAATTTAATTGTAGTAAGCACTTCCAATGTCAAACCTTCAGCTAATATACAAGGGGAAGTTTCGGGTAAAACTCCATCAAAAAACGGAAGCATGATTCAACAGTTCGGGTATCTGGAGATTCCTTTGGAACTGAATTATTCCCTGTTGGACAGGGATTTCGGCATTAGTCTTGTGGGAGGTTTTAGCTCGTTGTTCTTAACCAATAATGCCGTGCTTCTTGAAGCGGATGGCCTTAATACTGAGATTGGTGAAGCGAACAATATCAATGACGTCAATTTTAGCTCCAATATTGGATTTGGCCTAAATTATAAGTTTACGCCCAAAATAAAATTGAACATTGAACCGGTATTCAAATATCAGCTGAACACTTTTTCTAACTCGGCCGGAGATTTCAAACCTTTCTCCGTAGGAATATATAGTGGTTTCAACTTTAAATTCTAATGAATCTAGTTCATTTTACTCATACAGCGATATAAACAAAAAACGCCAAGGACAATTGTTCTTGGCGTTTTTATTTGCAGTGCTTTTGTTTTAAATCTTTTTCGAGATCGGCCAAGATAACAGCCCTTACTTCATCTCGCAGTCTTTTTTTATCAACTTCCCCTAAATCCTTGGTTTCAATAAACCTGTGTACTTTCCCTCTGGTCCTGCCAGGTCCCCCGCTATAAAAAGTAAAAGAAAAACGGTCTTTATTATCATAAAATGTAATAGGTACAACTGGAATTTTATGGGCTATGGCCATTTTGAAGGCCCCGTCCTTAAAAGAATCCAATAGGACATGTTCCTCAGGCACTCCGCCCTCTGGAAATATACAAATACTGAGCCCTTGGTTCAATCTTTTTTGAGCCCTTCTGTACACACCAGTCCTGCTTCGCGCATCATCCCTGTCTACCATAATACAAACCCTTTTGTAAAAGAATCCGAACAAAGGGATGTTTACCAATTCTTTTTTGCCAACAAATACAAAGGGGGTGCTACTTACCCTGAGCATCATCATAATATCCAGCATACTGGTATGGTTGGCCACTAACATTAAGCTCTTTCCACGCTCCAATTTTTCATCATAACATATTCTGGGGACACATCCCATACCATATAAAATGGTATTCGCCCAAATATTGCGGGCCATCCAAAAAAACTGGGGATACCATTTTTCCGAAAGGGAAAAAAATATCAAAAAAGGAAAAAAGATAAGGATAGGCAAGGCCACCAAAATATAGAACCAAATGCGGTATAGAATATGGCCAAATTTTCTCAGAATTGAAAGCATGAAATCAAAAGTAACAATTTGAATTGTGTTTTAGTATTTATTTTACCTTTGCGGTTCTTTGAAATAAAACAAATGTCAAGAATTTTAACGGGTATACAAAGTACGGGCACCCCGCACTTAGGGAATATTTTAGGAGCTATAATGCCAGCTATAAAAATGGCACAGGACCCAAAAAACGATTCATTTTTATTTATTGCGGATATGCATTCGCTGACGCAGATAAAAGATGGAAAAACCCTGAGGCACAACACTTACGCCACTGCAGCGACATGGTTGGCCTTTGGTCTGGATATTAACAAAACTGTATTTTACAGACAAAGTGATATTCCCCAGGTGACCGAATTAAGTTGGTACTTAAGCTGTTTTTTTCCTTACCAACGTCTGACCCTTGCACATTCTTTTAAGGATAAGGCTGACCGATTAGAGGATATAAATGCTGGTCTTTTTACCTATCCCATGCTAATGGCTGCGGATATTTTACTGTACGATGCCAACATTGTCCCTGTGGGCAAGGATCAATTACAACATATAGAGATGACCCGGGATGTTGCATCACGTTTTCATGCCCAATTAGGGGAAACTTTTGTAATCCCCGAAGCCAAGGTACAGGAAGAAACAATGTATGTTCCCGGAACCGACGGTGCCAAGATGAGCAAGAGCAAGGGCAATCTAATTGATTTATTTCAAACGGATAAAAAATTGCGCAAGCAGATTATGGGGATCCAAACAGATAGTACACCTATGGAAGACCCTAAAGATCCAGATACTGACAATGTTTTTGCCCTTTACAAAATATTGGCCTCTGCCGAACAAGTGGCGGAAATGAGATCCAATTACATCAACGGCAATTATGGATACGGACATGCCAAACAGGCCTTGTACGAGGTTATAGTTGACAAATTTGGCGAGGCCCGTGAAAAGTTCGATTACTACATGAACCACTTGGAAGAAGTGGACGAAGCTTTGTCTTTAGGGGCTGAAAAAGCAAAAAAAGTAGCGGATGGTGTCTTGGCAAAAGTGAGAAATAAAGTAGGTTACTAGGAATAAGACCTATAAAACTATAAAAATTAAGATACCCTGTAAACCAACCAGCGGGTCTGTTTATAGGGCATCTTATTTCCTTTGAATAGTTCTTTTGGGCGCTATGTGATTAGTATTTATCGACCAAGTGTAATTTTTTGCCAAACTAAGTATCTCAATACCGCTATTACAGACCAGTTGGCTGTCATTCCGATAAACGATAAAATGAAAATAACAGGAAATACAAAGGAGTTTATTGAGTTAACTTCGCTCGAATCATCAACTTACTCTAATTTCAAAGAGCCAGAAGATAGCAGTTTAACAATTTTATGGTTTTGTGAGGATCATAATGAATTCATTATTGACGGTCAAACTTATTTTTTTTCTAAAAATCAAATTATTTTCTTAACAGAATTTCATAAGGTTACTGTTAAGAAAAAAGAGGAAACAAATTATTTGAGGTTTAATAGACCATTTTATTGCGTAATTGACCACGATACAGAAGTAAGTTGTAAGGGAATCTTATTCTTTGGCTCATCTCAATTACCAATTATTCAAATTCCTGATGAAGAAATAGAGCATTTTGAGACACTTTGGAAAATGTTTGGCATAGAGATGAAATTAAAAGATAACCTCCAAATTGGCATGTTGCAAATGATGTTAAAAAGATATTTGATTCTTTGTACTCGACTTTATAAACAACAACAAAAATTCCCTAATAAAAAAAACGAGTTAGATGTAATAAGAGAATTTAATTTTTTGGTGGAACAACATTTTAAAACAAAACATACTATAGCTGAATATGCCAATATGCTAAATAAATCACCTAAAACTATATCTAACATTTTTTCAAAAATAAGTAACAAGTCACCTTTAAAATATATTCAAGAACGAATTATGCTAGAAGCTAAGCGTTTACTCTACTATACAGATAAGTCTATAAAAGAAATTGCTTCTGAAATTGGCTATGAAGATATTCAAACGTTTAGTAGATTTTTTAAGAATCAAGAAGGTATATCACCTACTGAATACAAAGAAAAAAGTACTTTGGGAATCATTGCTAACTCTTCGGGAATAATTACCTAACAAAAACACTCTTCCTCATCCCATCTTTGCATTGTCAATAAGACATAATCTTAAAAATAAAGACAATGAAAAATTTAGCATTAGCAGTA
>JBFIGS010000042.1:0-13800 GCA_041602195.1 Sediminicola sp.
CAGTGGACTCCATCAACACTGCCTTTAAATTATAATTGACCTTTGTGGGTAAGGGAAGTTCCAATTTATCATAACCGATAAAGGAAATAATTAAGGTATCATAGGTCTCGTCGGACTCCATATAGAACACCCCGTTGTCATTGGTAATGGTTCCTTGGGACGAGTTCTTGAACAGTACATTGGCAAAAGCTACCGGTTCTCCGGTTTCATCTACCACAACGCCACTAACCTTGGTCTGTGCAATGGACCAGAAAGAGGAAAGAACAAATAGTACTAATAAAATTCTTTTCATGAAGCAATCATAGGGTTATCAGGAACGTTAACAATGAATCCTGAAAGCTTTGCCATCTTTTGGTTTTTAAAGTGAACCCAAACACACCATCTTCTAATAAAACAAAAGCTTTGCCGACACTTGGTCGGCAAAGCTAAAATACCTTAACAAAATATTCGTATTTATTTATATAACACTTTTTTAACTGCCTTGATCACATCCTTATAATTTGGCAACCACTCTTCCAATAATACTGGAGAATAAGGTGCCGGGGTATCGGCCGTATTTATTTTAATGATAGGGGCATCCAAATAATCGAATGCTTGTGATTGTACTTGGTACGTAATCTCAGTGGCCACATTTCCAAAAGGCCACGCTTCCTCCAAAATAACAAGTCTGTTCGTCTTTTTTACAGATTTTAAAATGGTATCATGATCCATAGGACGTACAGTACGCAAATCAATAATCTCACAACTGATCCCTTCTTTTTCCAATTCCTCTGCAGCTTTGTAAGCTTCCTTGATTATTTTACCAAATGATACAATGGTAACATCCTTACCTTCTCTTTTAATTTCTGCCACTCCTAAAGGAATAGTATATTCTCCATCCGGAGCTTCCCCTTTATCACCGTACATCTGTTCCGATTCCATAAAAATAACCGGATCGTCATCTCTAATCGATGCTTTCAAAAGCCCTTTTGCATCGTAAGGATTGGAGGGGACAACTACTTTTAGACCAGGACAATTTGCGAACCAACTCTCAAAAGCTTGTGAGTGGGTTGCGCCCAACTGACCAGCAGAACCTGTAGGCCCTCTAAATACGATTGGACAATTGAACTGTCCGCCCGACATTTGTCTGATTTTTGCAGCGTTACTTATGATCTGATCAATACCGACCAATGCAAAGTTAAAGGTCATGAATTCAATGATGGGTCTGTTACCACCCATGGCAGAACCAACTCCAATACCTGCAAAACCCAATTCAGAAATGGGGGTATCTATAACCCTATCTGGACCAAATTCGTCCAACATCCCTTTAGAAGCCTTATATGCTCCGTTATATTCCGCAACTTCTTCTCCCATTAAATAAATGGATTCATCACGTCTCATTTCTTCGGACATCGCCTCCGCTATGGCTTCTCTAAATTGTATTGTTCTCATGTATAATAGAGTAAAGTTTTTGTGTTCGTCTCAAAACGCAAGCAAAAATAGGAAATTATATGTCAAATAATACCTTGTGATTATCAAAATAACAACAAATTTACTATGCATGCATAGTAAATTTAAAAATTAATAGTTATCTTTGGGCAATTCATTTTTAAGAAAAAGAAAAACTATAAATCAAAATGAAAATACTCGTTTGTATAAGTAACGTTCCGGACACTACTTCCAAAATAAATTTCACCGACGATAACACAAAATTTGACACCAATGGGGTGCAATTTGTTATTAATCCGAATGACGAATTTGGATTGACAAGGGCCATGTGGTTCAAAGAAAAACAAGGGGCCACGGTACATGTTGCCACTGTTGGCGGGGCCAATACGGAACCTACCATCAGAAAGGCCTTGGCCATTGGAGCAGATGAGGCCATTAGGGTAAATGCAGAACCTACAGATGGTTTTTTTGTAGCCCAACAACTGGCTGAAGTTGTTAAAAATGGAGGATACGATCTTGTGATTGCAGGAAGGGAATCCATTGATTACAATGGTGGGATGGTACCCGGAATTATGGCTACTATTTTAAATATGAATTTTATCAATACTTGTGTCAATCTCGAAATCGATGGCGATAAAGTAACGGCAATAAGAGAGATAGATGGTGGTAAAGAAAAATTATCCACTTCCCTACCCTTAGTTATTGGCGGACAAAAAGGATTGGTGGAAGAAAGCGACCTTCGAATTCCAAACATGAGGGGGATCATGATGGCACGTCAGAAAAAATTGAACGTGGTGGAACCTATTGATGCCAATGCCAAGACGGTGGATAAAAAATTTGAAAAACCTGCCCCAAAAGGAGCGGTTAAATTGGTTAGCGCAGACAACATTGATGAATTGATCAATTTACTGCATAACGAAGCCAAAGTCATCTAGGCAGATTCCGTTTCTTCACGGAATTCCACATTCCAACACGCTAGTTTTATCAACAAAAAAATAAAGACATGTCAGTTTTAGTATATACAGAATCAGAAAACGGAAAGTTCAAAAAGAATGCTTTTGAAGTTGCCTCCTATGCCTATGAAGTGGCTCAATTATTGGGCACCACAGTTACCGCTATTTCTTTTAACGCCTCCAACAATGAGGTCTTGGGAGACTATGGGGTTACAAAGGTTTTGAACGTTTCCAACGACACCCTAAAAACATTTAATGCCAAGGCCTATGCCCATGCAATTACAGAGGCTGCTGAAAAAGAGGGCGCCAAAGTAGTTATTGTAAGTTCCAGTACGGACACCAAATATTTCGCTCCTATTGTCTCTGCCAAATTAAAGGCAGGGTACGTTCCCAATGTGGTTACTGCTCCAGAAAGCGCTAGTCCATTTACTGTGAAAAGAACTGCATTTAGTAACAAAGGTTTCGCCCATACCGAAATTAGCACCGATATCAAGATCGTTGGAGTATCAAACAACGCCTTTGGTATTCACGAGCACAAGGCAACCGCTGCTGTAGAAGCTTTTAGTCCGACTATTACCGATGCCGATTTTACAACAAAATCAGTCGAAGTGGACAAAGTGGTCGGTAAGGCCACCATAGCCGATGCGGACATTGTAGTTTCCGGGGGCCGAGGATTAAAAGGTCCTGAAAACTGGGGAATGATAGAGGAATTGGCCGATGTTCTTGGCGCAGCCACCGCTTGTTCCAAGCCTGTTTCCGATTTAGGATGGAGACCTCATGGAGAACATGTGGGACAAACTGGAAAGCCAGTAGCCAGTAATCTTTATATTGCCATTGGTATCTCTGGGGCCATTCAACATCTTGCAGGGGTAAGCTCTTCCAAGGTGAAAGTGGTAATCAACACTGACCCTGAAGCCCCATTTTTCAAAGCTGCCGATTATGGAATTGTTGGGGACGCTTTTGAAGTGGTACCTGAACTCATCGAAAAATTAAAAGAATTTAAGGCCCAAAACGCTTAAATTTTGTTAAATTGTGCCCCTTAAAGGGCTGTTAAATAATTGGACAAACCTTTTATTTTAACAGCCTTTTTTTGTTTATTTAAGGATATGAGTTTAGTTAGATTAAAAATAAAAGGGATTTCGTACAGCCAAACACAAAATGGCGCGTATGCCCTTATATTGAATGAAGTTGACGGGGATCGCAAACTGCCTATAGTCATTGGTGCCTTTGAGGCACAATCCATCGCCATAGCCTTGGAAAAGGAAATAAAACCTCCAAGACCCCTTACCCACGATCTATTCAAGAATTTTGCGGACAGATTTGAAATAGTTGTCAAACAAGTGATCATTCACAAATTGGTCGATGGTGTTTTCTATTCCAGTATCATCTGTGAACGAGATAAAATCGAAGAAATTATAGACGCCAGAACCAGCGATGCCATTGCCCTGGCACTTCGTTTTAATGCTCCTATTTTTACCTATAAGACCATTTTGGACAAAGCTGGAATTTTCTTGAAATTCTCCTCCAAGGACAAGGACAAAGAAGAGAGCACAGATAGTATCATGGTAGATGAAATTTTACAGGAAGGTGAAACCGTAGAAATAGACAGCGGGGCATCTGATGCATACAAAGAGTTATCGTTAGAGGAATTACATCAAGAATTGGACAAGGCAGTTGCTAATGAAGACTACGAAAAAGCCGCAAAACTAAGGGACGAGATTTCTAAACGTCAGCGCTAAACAAATACGATTTTATGAAATATAGCTTTTTGATTACCCTATCAATATGCCTGACCATTTTCTCCTCCTTTGCACAAGAACCAGCACTTACCGACACCATACAGCAAGTAGTAACCCCAATAGCTGAGGATAACACTTCATCACTATTGGCTACTTCTACCGAAATTGCTCCTAACGAAGGGTTTACGACCCAAGGTTTATTAAGGGGACTATTAGGGATGATCGTCCTTATTTTAATAGCCGTGCTTTTTAGTTCAAACAGAAAGGCTATCAATTGGAAAACTGTTGGAATAGGACTTTCCATTCAGCTTTTGATCGCTGTTGGGGTCCTACAGGTACCCTTTATTCAAATGATATTTGAAAAAATAGGACAAGTTTTCGTAAGTATATTGCAATTTACCAATGCAGGAAGTAAGTTTTTATTCGAGGGACTGGTAGTGGACATGGATACTTTTGGGTTTATTTTTGCCTTTCAGGTTCTACCTACTATTATCTTCTTTTCAGCACTTACCTCTGTGTTGTTTTACCTTGGAATCATTCAAAAAATCGTAAAGGCCCTGGCATGGCTGTTGTCAAAAACACTGGGTATCTCCGGTGCCGAAAGCCTTTCTGTGGCCGGAAACATATTCTTGGGACAAACAGAAGCCCCCTTGCTCATCAAAGCCTATTTGGAAAAAATGACCAAGTCAGAAATGTTGTTGGTCATGATAGGTGGAATGGCCACTGTGGCTGGGGCTGTGTTGGCGGCCTATATTGGATTTTTGGGTGGGAGCGATGAACTTTTAAGGCTTCAATTTGCCAAACATTTATTGGCGGCATCCGTAATGGCCGCACCAGGAGCTATTGTCATTTCTAAAATTCTTTATCCGCAGACAGAAAAGGTATCTACCGACGTAGTTGTTTCTACCGAAAAAATAGGATCAAATATTCTGGACGCCATCGCCAACGGAACTACGGAAGGGCTAAAATTGGCCGTTAACGTGGGGGCCATGCTCCTTGTCTTTGTTGCTTTTATAGCTATGTTGAACGGTATCTTTGGTTGGATCGGGGATGTAACCACCATCAATAGCTGGATTGCCGCTAATTCCTCCTACGATCAACTATCGCTGGAAGCTATCCTAGGGACCGTATTCTCCCCATTAATGTGGTTGATAGGGGTTGCAAATGAGGACATTTCCCTGATGGGACAGTTATTGGGAATAAAATTGGCCGCCAGTGAATTTATTGGCTATATCCAGTTGGCAGAACTAAAAGATGTGGTCAACGGCACCCATCTGGCCTATAACAAATCCGTTATTATGGCTACTTATATGCTCTGTGGGTTTGCAAATTTTGCATCGATAGGGATTCAAATTGGAGGGATAGGCTCCCTGGCACCTAACCAAAGGAAGACTTTATCTGAATTTGGACTAAAGGCTGTTTTAGGTGGATCTCTGGCTTCTTTGCTTTCGGCAACGATTGCGGGAATGATCCTGGGATAACAGCTACTATTATTTTAAACCCGGTCCTAGTTGATAAGTTTTTATAAATAGGAATCTAGAATTACGGCAACTTTTTACCCCTTTGTTTATTTTCGTAGCATATATCCCCACGCCTTTGGTTGTGGAAAAAAGTTTAGCGACCCATGAAACAATACCACGATTTACTCAGACACGTATTAGCATCAGGAAACCAAAAAGGGGACCGCACAGGAACGGGAACCATTAGTGTTTTTGGCCATCAGATGCGATTTGATCTCAGTGAAGGGTTTCCTATGGTCACTACCAAAAAACTACATTTAAAATCCATTGTTCACGAATTGCTCTGGTTTTTAAAAGGGGACACCAACGTTACCTACCTGCAAGAAAATGGGGTGCGCATCTGGAACGAATGGGCCGATGACAATGGCAACCTAGGTCCGGTTTATGGGTATCAATGGCGTAATTGGAACGGGGAAGAGATAGATCAGATCAAGGAAGTTGTCACCTCCTTAAAAAATAACCCCAACAGCCGCCGAATGTTGGTTTCCGCTTGGAATCCGAGCGTATTGCCAGACACTACGGTTTCTTTTGCCGAAAATGTTGCCAACGGAAAAGCCGCATTACCTCCCTGTCATGCATTTTTTCAATTTTATGTGGCCGACGGTAAACTTTCCTGTCAATTGTACCAACGCAGTGCGGATATCTTTCTAGGGGTACCTTTCAATATAGCCTCCTATGCCTTGTTCACATTGATGATGGCCCAGGTATGCGATCTTCAACCAGGGGAATTTATTCACACTTTTGGAGACGCCCATATCTACAACAACCACTTGGAGCAGGTAGAACTACAATTGAGCAGAGAACCAAGACCCTTACCAAAAATGGTTCTGAATCCTGAGGTGAAAGACATTTTCGATTTTAAGTTTGAAGACTTCACTTTGGAAGATTATAATCCACATCCACATATCAAAGGAGCAGTAGCGGTTTAGGTTAATCCTTGTCCCTTTTGGGTTAAAACGAAAAAAGATAAATTAAGTATCTTTATACGTAATTAACCCAAGACTGATGATACTTACCCAAACACTCTTGGATTTCTTTATAGAAACCAGAAAACATACCGAAAGCATATGCGCTCCCTTGGAGATAGAGGACTATGTGGTGCAGCCAATGGAAGATGTTTCCCCTCCAAAGTGGCATTTAGGGCACAGCACATGGTTTTTTGAGGAATTCATCCTAAAAAAATATAAAAAAGGGTATAAGGTTTTTGATGCCGACTTTTCTTTTGTTTTCAATAGTTATTACGAATCTGTGGGAAAAAGGGTTGTTCGCTCCGATCGCGGGAACCTTTCCAGGCCCTCTGTAGAGAAAATCTATGAATACCGCAGCTATGTCACCGCAGCCGTTGTAAGCTTATTTGAAGAGCCCATAGATCCCGAATTGGAGGCAGTATTGGAAATTGGGATCCATCATGAAAAGCAGCACCAGGAATTATTGCTCACGGATATCAAGTATATTTTGGGCAACAATCCCTTACTTCCACCATACGCCAATACATTCAGTGAACACCGACATGAAAGTGCATCCCGGGAATGGATAGAAATGGACGAGGGCATCTACGAAATTGGACATAATTCTGACCGATTTTGCTATGACAATGAATTGGGACGCCATAAAGTCTACCTACACCCCTATCAAATCTCCAGCACATTGGTCACGAATGAAGAATACCTGGAATTTATGAATGCCGGAGGATATGAACATTTTGGATACTGGCATGCCGAAGGATGGGATTGGGTGAATACCAATCTAATAAAAGCCCCTTTGTACTGGCACCTGGTAGATGGTTCTTGGCAGTACTATTCTTTGGAAGGATTACAAAAAATAGACCCAAAAGCCCCGGTCACCCACCTCTCCTATTACGAAGCCTTTGCTTATGCACAATGGAAAGGGTTGCGTTTACCTACCGAATTTGAGTGGGAATCGGCACAAGGGCAATTCTCATGGGGCAAGCGTTGGGAATGGACCGAAAGCGCTTATTTACCCTATCCCAATTACCAAAAAGCGGAAGGAGCCTTAGGAGAATACAATGGTAAGTTCATGGTTAACCAAAAAGTTCTCAGGGGAGGTTCCATTGCTACTCCCAACAAACACACAAGACCAACATACCGTAATTTTTTCCCACCCTCGGCTAGGTGGCAGTACACAGGATTAAGGTTGGCAAAATAATTACGACAAAATAAATATGCATAAGAATACCCGCACCATAACGAGGTCCCGATTTGAGGAAGAAGTGTATGCTGGATTAACGGCGAACCCAAAATATTTATCCTCCAAATATTTTTATGATGCCAAAGGCGACAAGATATTCCAAGATATCATGGCTATGCCAGAATATTACCTGACTGATTGTGAATACAATATCCTGGAAAGTCATAAGGAAGACATTTCTGCCCTATTTTCCGAAGGCTCAAATAGCTTCAATCTCATTGAATTGGGGGCCGGTGATGGGAAAAAGACCAAAATATTGCTAAAATATCTGGCAGAACGCAAGTTGGATTTTAAATACCTCCCCATTGATATTAGTCAGAATGCTTTGGATCAATTGGAAAAATCTCTCCAAATTGAAATCCCCACATTAAAAACAGAACCTTTACAAGGCACTTATCTTGAGACTTTGGAAACTATCAACTCCATTAGGGATAAAAAGAAAGTCATACTCTTTCTAGGCTCCAATGTCGGAAATCTGTTGCACCCACAGGCCATAACTTTTTTAAAACAGGTTCGGGCATCTATGAAAGCGGACGACATATTTTTTGTTGGGTTCGACCAGAAGAAAAATCCACAGACCATATTGGACGCCTACAATGACAAAGCGGGAATAACGGAGGCATTCAATAAGAATATTTTAGAGCGTATAAATACCGAATTAAAGGGCGACTTTGTAACGGATAACTTCCTCCATTGGGAAACATATGATCCCGAAACTGGAACAGCCAAAAGCTATTTGGTCTCTAAAAAAGAACAGAACGTTACAATCAAAGAGCTGGACCTGACCATTACCTTGAAACCTTGGGAAACCATCCATACGGAAATATCACAAAAATATGATGACGAGGTGGTCACATGGCTGGCCAAAGAAGCAGGACTGAAGGTTGTTGCACAATTTTCAGATGAAAATAAGTACTATAAGAACTATGCCTTTAAAAAAATATAGAAGATGAAAGCAATTTGGAACAATACCGTAATAGCAGAAAGTGACCACACCGTGGTAGTGGAAAACAACCATTATTTCCCTGCGGACAGTATTAAGAAACAATATTTTAAACCTAGTACCACACATACCACATGTGCATGGAAAGGTGAGGCATCTTATTATTCCCTAGAAGTAGACGGGGAAGAAAACAAGGATGCGGCCTGGTACTATCCAGAGGTAAGCGAATTGGCCAAAACAATTAAAGGCCACGTAGCATTTTGGAAAGGAGTCACCATTGAAAAATAAATCAATGGTGACCTTCCAAGTTTAATTTTTTTATAGTGCTAAAATAGGATTCTCTGTCCCAGCAAACTCATTCCACTTGAAACCATCCGCTTCAGCTTCTGTAGCGTAGTTACCATCTATCAAATACTTGAACTCGTATGTGTTTTCTACAGGTAAGTCAAACGTACCCTTGAAAGTTCCGTTCTTTAATTTTTTCAGTACATTTTTCTTTGGATCCCAATCATTGAAATCACCTACCACAGCAACTTTTTTAGCGCCCTCAGCAGGAACAGTGAAAGTTACTTTACAAACTGGTTTAGTCTTAAGATATTGTTTAGCTATTGCCATAATTCTGTTATTAAATTATAGCGCAAAAAAACGGATTAAAAAGCTCGCCCACAATGATTTACATCATATTTATCATTTTGATAATATTATAGCGCCTTTTGATTAACATCGACAATAAAGTGTCGATGAAATTCTGAAGTACCTAATGGTTAATTCATTGATTTTAGAAGCTTTACTATTTTCTGGATATCCTTTTCCGTATTGTAGATGTGAAAACTTAGGCGGATGCCTCCTCCTCTTTGTGCGCAGAGAACATCATTCTCTGTCAATTTTTGGAAAAGCTTATCTCCCCCTTTAATATTGAAAATGGTGCTGTGGCTTGTTCTTTTCACCACAGCCTCGTCCAAAAGCCCCAAAGTGGTCAATTCGCCTTTTGCAAATTCCGATAAGGTCTTCAGGTGGGCCGTAATTGCATCCATCCCTATTTTGGAAAGAAAGTCAAGCGAAAATTTAAGGCTGCCAAAATTTAAGGTATCCAAATGACCCGGCTCAAAATGCTTGTTAAAAGAAACGGTATCCTTGGCCGATAGATCTAAATTGGTGGAATTGAATCCCACAGCCTTGGGCGAGAAAACATTTTTCACACCATCTTTGAACAACATAAACCCATTGCCATACCCGGCCAATAGCCATTTATAGCCACTGGCACCAAGGATATCTATTCCAGATTCCCCAAAGTTAAAACTCTCAGTACCGCAATATTGGGTCCCATCGGCAATAATGATCAGCTCTGGATAGTCCTTCTTCAAGGTCTTTAAGAACTCAAGATCAATTTTGATGCCGTTCAGCCACTGCACCAAACTTAGGGCCAGCACGGTTATTCCCTTGGTTTTTACCTCCTCTAATATATTCTGTTCCAAATGCTGATCCGAAGCAATTCTGGAAATGTCATACCCCCTATTTTCAAAAGGCCAATTAAGTGACGGGTAATCCCCATCTACCAATAAGACCTTATGTTCCTTGGGCAAGCCCTCGAGCAACAAGTTTATTCCGATAGAAAAATTTGGGATCAAGGCCACATTGGAAGGGTCACATCCAAAAAATTGTCCGACAGTTTTACGGGTATTTCCAAGCAATTTATGTGACTTCGCCTTCATGATACTCCCTTCTATCAAAAAATCTAGATCGTGTTCTTGGCGCCAGTCCAGCAGATCGTCGTACAGCAACCCTGAGGCAGCGGTATTGGCATAAACATATTGGCTAAGGACAGGAAACTGCTTTATAATCTTTTGCATATGGAACCGAAATGATAATTAGTAATTGGCTTATCTTTGTAGGTAAAGATACTTATTCCATGTTTTCCAGAAATAAAACTACTTCAAAAATAGATACCGATCAGCACGAGCTATTGGAGCACGCCCACGAAAGGGTCAAGGTAAAAAAAAGGCTTTATAACCATTTTATCATCTTTCTTATAGGCAGTGTGTTTCTTGTGTTGATCAACAAAATCTTGAAGTATGGCGAAGCTTACGATTGGTTCATCTGGGCCATTACCTTTTGGGCCTTTCTTTTTTTGATCCATGCCGTAAACGTGCTATTTTCCAGAAAATTTATGGGTCTCGAATGGGAACGTAAGCAACGTGAAAAATTAGTAGAAAAACAAAAACGACGTATCGCTGAAATCCAGAAGGAAATAGAGACCGATTTTCCTTTATCCAACATCAACCAAAAAAATGATTCGTGGGAAAAGTTACCATAATAGCCGCTGTTGCGGAAAACAACGCCCTGGGCAAGGACAATGACCTCCTTTGGCACCTCCCAGACGATTTTAAACGCTTTAAACAGCTGACCACCGGACATAAGATCATCATGGGAAGAAAGACCTTTGAAAGCTTCCCTAGACCTTTGCCCAATAGGCACCATATCATCATCACCAGAGATAAAAGCTACAGTGTTGAACATCCCAACTGTACCATTGTCCACTCTTTGTCGGACGCCCTTGCACTGGTAGCAAATGAAGCGCTGTCCTTTGTTATTGGGGGCGGGGAAATCTATAGCTTGGCCATGCCCTATTGCGACAGCCTAGAGATCACCAGGGTACATGGAGAGTATGAGGCCGATGCCTTTTTTCCCGAGATCGATTCTTCCAATTGGAAATTGGTCCGTGAAGAATATCACGGGAAGGATAATAAACATGCGGTGGATTTCACTTATAGGACCTTTATCAAAAAGGAAGACTAAAAATCTAGATAAGCCGTTTTGTATTGGGCTTCCACATCGGTCAGAAAACTGGCTAAAATGTCCGGATTTGCATTGGTGTAAAACAGATGGCTTCCTTTTTTATCAGGGCGAGCCATGAGGTTATTCCCCTTCAATATGGCCATGGTCTGCTTCGCAATGGCCGCACCGGAATCTAAAATCTCCACGTGGGCTGGGATCATTTCTTTTAGCACAGGGATCAAATACGGATAATGGGTACAACCAAGTACCAAATAATCCATCCCTTCAGCCAACATGGGTTCCAAGTATTTTTGCAACAACTCTTTTGTTTCGGGAGCATGCACCTTTCCCGCTTCTATTAAAGGCACCAGGCCGGTTCCTACCTGTACTATTTTATTGATACCTCCTGCGTGGTTTTGGGAAGTGGTAAAAAAGAGTTCGCTGGACAAAGTTCCTTTGGTGGCCAATACCCCCACAGTTTTTGATTTGGATCGTAATGCTGCCGGTTTAATGGCAGGTTCGGTACCGATAAAAGGGACAGAATAATGTTCCCGAACATAGGAGATGGCATTGGTAGTTGCGGTGTTGCAGGCCACGACGATAAGCTTACAGTCTTTGGCCAGCAAAAACTCGATATTCTTTATGCTCAACTGAAGAATTTCTTCTTTTGACCGTTCCCCATAAGGGGCATTTTTACTATCTGCCAAATAAACGGTATCCTCATTGGGAAGTAATTTTTCAATTTCCCTCCAAACCGAAGTACCGCCAATACCCGAATCAAAAATGCCGATCGGCCTGTTGTCCATATTGTTCATTCTGCAATTAAAAGTATGAAGTTACACGCTAATACCCATAGGAATTTATATAAATTATCATCTTGGCATACCAATTCCTTTGACGTACAAAAACAAAAAACCACACAATTGCTTGTGTGGTTTCCCATAACTAAAATTCTGATTTCTTAGAAGCCCAATTGCTTCTTTACATCAGGCAATAGATCTTTACCTTTAGCTACGATCAAGCCACCACCTTGGGTTGCATCGATCACATAGTCATATCCAAGAGTAGCAGCAACCTTTTCAATGGCTACTTTAGCTTTCTCAGTGATAGGGCCCATTAGCTCTCCTTGCTTCTTTTGCAATTCTTGGTAAGCTGCTTGTTCTGCTTCCTTAATATTCTTATCGAATCCTTGTAATTCCAAAGCTCTCTTTTCGTTCTCTTCTGGAGTCTTAGAAGCAGATTCATTAGAATATTGGGTGTATTTATTTTTCAATTCGGTCATAGAACTTTCAATATCCGCTCTATAAGTTTCCTGTAATTTTTTTAATTCTGCCTGCGCCTTTTTCATTTCTGGCATCTGAGACAATAGTTGTTCCACATTAATGTGTGCTACTTTGCTCTGAGCATTGACAAAACTAGTAGCTCCTACAAACAATACAATCGCTACTGCTATTTTCTTTAAGTGTTTCATGATTTTAATTACTATTTACGTGTTAAATTAATGGTTTCAAATTTCTGCTAAGTTCCAATTCTCAGTTGACCGTGTCCTTTTTTACTTCGCCTTCTTTTCTTTCTTCTAGTTTAGCTTTTCGCTGGGCCTCGCGTTCTTCCAGCAATTTATTACGCCTTGCCTCGTATGCCTTTTTACGTTCTTCCCTTAATTTTAGCTGTTCTGCTCTTTTTTGCTCAGCGCTTTTTTCTCTCGCTTCTTGGGCAGCCCCAGCTTTTTCTATTCGTTCTTGAAGCTCTTCTGATATCACTTCCTCATCTGCCTCCTCGTCACCTTCAAAAGCATCCAAACGGCTTTGGATATCATTGCCTTTTAAAGGCTTGCTAATTTTTCTAGTCCTAGCTATACCCCTAAGTACCAAGTCACTGATATCGTGCCTTTTTTCGGAATACAACATTACAACATCTGCAGAACTATCAAAAATAAAATCATATTTTTTATTGGCTCCAATCTTCTGTACCTCATTAAAAACCTGATCTTGGATAGGCTGTATCAATCTTCGCTTTTGGAGGACCAAATCTCCCTGTGGCCCAAAGCGATCTTGTTGGTATTGAAACATTTCATTTTCCAGTACCTGTATTTCTTCCTCCCGCTCGGCTATCAGTTCATTGGTCAACAGCACTTTTTCTGCCATCAAGTCCTTCTTCATCTGTTCCACCACGCTCTGCTTCTGTTCTATCTCTACCTTCCATTTCTGGACCTTGGTTTCCAATTGCGCATTTGC